>JAJZUN010000003.1 GCA_021848555.1 Pseudomonadota bacterium
TGCGAACGCGGACATCGTGCTGGTCGGCGACGAAAACGAACCGCCTTATTCGCGCATGGCGATACCCTACCTGCTCACCGGCAGTATCGGCGAGCAGGGCACGCACCTGCGCAAGGACGCGGGTCACTACGCGCGCCTCGGCATCCGCCTGATCGTCGCCCGCGCCGAAAAGGTCGACGGCAAGGCGCGCAGCGTGACCCTGTCGAAGGGCGAGAAACTCGCCTACGACCGCCTGCTGATCGCGACCGGCTCCCACCCCCTGCGCCCCAAGATCCCGGGTATCGATGGCCCCAACGTGCATACGTGCTGGACCCTGGCCGACGCGCGCGAGATCGCGGCCAAGGCGAAGCCCGGCGCGCGCGTGGTGCAACTGGGCGCCGGCTTCATCGGCTCCATCATCCTGCAGGCGCTGGCCGAGCGCGGCGTCAAGTTGAGCGTGGTGGAAATGGGCGACCGCATGGTGCCGCGCATGATGACGGAAAAGGCCGGCAATCTGATCCGCCTGTGGGTGGAGAAAAAAGGCGTCGCGGTTCACGTCAACGCCCGCGCCGAAGCCATCACGGCAGCCGGCAGCGGCGCGATGCAGGTCAAGCTGTCCAACGGAAAATCCCTCGAATGCGATTTGCTCATTTCGGCCGCCGGCGTGCGCCCGAATATCGCATTCCTCGAGGGCAGCGGCGTCAAGGTAGGCGACGGCATCCTGGTCAACGACCGCATGCAGACCAGCGTGGCGGAAATCTACGCAGCCGGCGATGTCACCGAGGCCGCGGGTTTTCATTCCGGCCAGCCACAGCTCAATGCGATCCAGCCGAACGCGGCGGACCAGGCACGGATCGCGGCCAGCAACATGTCGGGCGGCCATGCGGCGACACAGGGCAGCCTGGCCATCAACGTGCTCGATACGCTGGGCCTGATTTCGACCTCTTTTGGCCAGTGGCAGGGCGCCGAGGGCGGCGACAGCGTGGAGCTGGTGGACGAGGCGGGCTTCCACTATCTGTCGCTGCAGTTCAAGGACGACGTGCTGGTCGGCGCCACCAGCATAGGCTGGACCGACCACGTGGGCGCACTGCGCGGACTGATCCAGGGCCGCGTGCAGCTGGGGGAATGGAAAGCGAGGCTGCTCGCCGACCCGACGCAATTCATGGCGGCCTATCTGGGGGCTGCGCAGAAAGCGGCATGAAGGTAACGCTCAAGCTCTACGCCACACTTTCCGATCACTTGCCGGACCAGGCGCGCAAGACCAACGCGGTCGAGCTCGACCTCGATGCCGGCACCACGATCGCGCAAGTCATCGAAACCGAGAACCTGCCGCTCAAACAGTGCCACCTGGTGCTGATCGACGGGGTATTCATTCCACCTGCCGAGCGTGCGAAGCGCGCGCTCGCCGCGGGCGAAACGCTGGCGATCTGGCCGCCGATAGCAGGCGGTTAGGCGCCTGTCGATGAGGCTGCCGCCGCGCTTAGAGATGACCATCACGCGGGCGGATTTCCGCCGCCTGCTGCCGGCAGCCGTCAACCATGTCGCATTCGTCGAGGAAGACCGCGCCTTCAGCTACACCGAGGGCGGGCGCGGCTGGCGCATAGGCTTCGCGCCTTTGCCGCTGCTGCGGCTGGGCCTGATCCGGCTCGAGCGCCACCAGGTCGATTTCGCGTTCACCGGCTACTCGGAGCAGGCGGTCGAGGACTTCATGGCGCGCTTCGAAATGTATTTCCGCCGCGGCGGCGGCTGAAACCATGTAATACTTTCCGCATGCCCAAACCGAGAACCAGCCGGCTGCCGTTCTACTACGGCTGGATCATAGTCGCCGCAGGCGCCTTGAGTACCGTCGCCTGCCTGGGATTCGGCCGCTTTGCGCTCGGCATGCTGCTGCCGTCGATGGGCGCCTCGCTGGACCTCAGTTACGCCCAAATGGGCTTCGTCAGCACCGGCAATTTCATCGGCTACCTGGTGGCGGTGTTCTTCAGCGGCATGATCGTCGCCCGCATCGGCCAGCGCAGTTTCATTGTTCTGTCCTTGCTGGCGGTGGGCATCACCATGGCGCTGTTGAGCAGGGTCGGCGCTTTTGGCTGGCTGCTTGCGCTGTACGTGCTTACCGGCATGGGGAGCGGCGGCGCCAACATATCGACCATGAGCCTGGTATCGGCGTGGTTCGGAAAAAAGAACCGGGGCAAGGCCGCGGGATTCATGTCCAGCGGGATAGGCTTGGCCATCATCATCGCCGGCTTTCTCATTCCCTACGTCAACCGCGCCAGCGGCGCCGAAGGCTGGCGCGCGAGCTGGCTTACTCTCGGGGGCAGCGTCATGCTGATCGGGTTGCTGTGCCTCGTTTTCCTGAGGAACAGACCTGCCGATCTGGGGCTCGCGCTGCCCGGCGAAGACGCGGTCGAAACCGCCGCCGGCGCGCGCCCGGCGCCCGCGCGCAAGTTCGCGCTTTACCGCAGCAAAGCCATTTATCACCTGGGCGCGATCTACTTCCTGTTCGGCTACACCTACGTGATCTACGCCACTTTCATAGTCACGACCCTGGTGCAGGAGCGAGGCATGTCCGAGTCGCTGGCCGGCAATTTCTGGTCCGTGTTCGGTTTCCTCAGCCTGTTTTCGGGACCGGCATTCGGCTCGCTGTCCGACAGGCTGGGCAGAAAGATCGGCCTGATCATCGTGTTTTCCATACAGTGCCTTGCCTATCTGCTGGTCGCCTCCGGCCTGCCGGGGGTATTTCTTTACCTTTCCATAGGCTGCTACGGACTGGTCGCCTGGAGCATCCCTGCGATCATGGCCGCCGCCGCGGGCGATTACGCCGGCGCCGAAAACGCGCCCAAAGCGCTGGGCTTCATCACCCTGATATTCGGCTTGGGCCAGATCAGCGGCCCCGCCATCGCCGGCTTGATGGCCGAGCGTTCCGGCAGCTTTTCCTCCAGTTTTTACATGGCGGCAGCGCTGGCGGCAGCGGCCGTCATGCTCTCGGCCTTGCTCACAGCGCCGCGCCGCTGAATCCCGGCGACGAATCCGAAGCGCTCAACCCTCCCCAAGAAAGACATGACTATGCTCCCTGAACTCAGCTTGCACGAAACCCGCGTAATCGGCTGCCTGATCGAAAAGCAGATCACCACACCGGAGCAGTACCCCCTGTCCCTCAACGCCCTTACCAACGCCTGCAACCAGAAAAGCAACCGCGACCCGGTGCTCGACCTGGATGAAGCCACGGTGCAGCAACTCGTCGATCAACTGATCAAAAAGCGCCTGGCGAGCGAGCAAAGCGGCTACGGCAACCGCGTGCCCAAGTTCCAGCACCTGTTCTGCAATACCAACTTCGGCACCCTGAAGTTCTCGCCGCAGGAATTGGCCATCGTGTGCGAACTGTTCCTGCGCGGGGCGCAGACGCCCGGTGAATTGCGCAGCCGCGCCAGCCGCATGTGCCGGTTTGCCGATGTCACGGAAATCGAGGCCCAGCTCGACGGGCTGGCCGCGCGCGAGGACGGCCCCTTCGTGATGCGCCTCGCGCGCGAGCCGGGCAGGCGGGAATCGCGCTACGCCCATTTGTTCAGCGGCGAGCCGGCCTGCGCAGAGCAGGGCGAGACGCGGAGCAGTTCCCCCGACCGCCCGCAGCATGCGGGCGCCGCAGACGAACGCTGGGCGCAACTGGAACGGCGGGTAACGGAGCTCGAAACCGTGGTGGCGGAATTGAGGCAGACCCTCAAGCCCCCGGCCGGTAGCTGAGGCGACGCCCGGCCGCCGGCTCACCACCAGCGAGGCGGCTGGCTTTCCACGGGCTGGATCAGGTCGGCGTCAGCGCCCGCGCCGTTCGCGCCGCCTGCGGCCTGCGCTTTCAACGCCTGCCTCAGGGCCGCCTCGAGGCGCTCTTTCCCGTCCCCCCTGAACTGGTGGAACGTAAGCCCGATCTTGAACGCATCGAGCTTGGACGAGTGGATGGCGTAGCTCATCTCGGCGCTGGCGGTCACGACCTTGCGCGCCGCGCCGGCATACGCCGGCGGCATCGCCAGCACGACCGTGACTTCGCCTTCCTGAAACACGTTGTAGTCGACGATCATCGACAGCCCGGACAGGCCGATGTCGTGGGTCCTCCCGTGAAACATAGGCCGGGCCGGCCGGTTGCCGCGCTGCGGGTAGATCATGACCAGCCGGAGCTTGAGATGAACCCTGGGGCCCTCGCGCCTGTCCGCGTCTTCCCACTGGCTCATCGCCATCAGCGGTCCTTCCATCCCGGAACACGCGATGCGTAAGCTGTCGCGTTGAGACCGGACGCTGCCAACCAATACCGCCCACCTTCACTCAAGCAGTCGCCGGGATGCGCAAATATATTGGACATGGTCCGATTATTGGTCAGAGCGGCATTTCGAAACTGTGAACTATTGCGCAGCCTGACGAAGATATAGCCGGTCGGCGGCAGCGCTTCGCGCATCCCGCAGGCATCAATGCTCAACCTTGAGCGCGACCAGCAGGCGCGACACCATGTTGTAGGCGGCGACGGTCGCGACGAGCTCGACAATGCTTTTTGCGTCGAAGTGCGGTCGCAGGCGCTCGAACAGCGCATCGGGCACCACGATGTCCTGCGTCATCGCATCGGTCAATTCGAGCACCAGCCGCTCGAGCGGCGAAAACACCGCCGCCAAAGGCCGCTCGCGCACGGCGGCGATTTTCTCCGCGCCGACACCGGCGCGCTCGGCATGGGGAACATGGGCGTCGAACTCGAACAGCGCGCCGTTGAGCACGGCCACGCGCAGGATCATCAATTCGCGCAGATCGGCCGGCACGCCGGTCTGATTGCGCACCGCCGTGAGCATGCGCTCCCAGCCCGAGGCGATCGGGCCGCTGTTCAGCAGCACCTGATACAGCACGGAGACGCGCCCGCGCTCGGCCAGGATACGGCTCTCGACTTCGGCCAGTTCCGGCCGCGTCCCGGGCTGCACCAGGGGCACGCGAATCTCGTGTTTGCTCATGTAGTGGTCCTCTATCCTGATCTGGCGATGAAGCTGCGCGATTCAGTCGCAGCGCGCGGTCATGCCGCCGTCGACGACGATTTCGGTGCCGGTGATGAAGCGCGCCTCGTCCGAGGCAAGAAACAGCGCGGCGTTCGCCGTATCGCGTCCGTCGCCCATGAAACCCAGCGGGATGCGCGCCTGGCGCTGGCGCAGCAGCGCTTCGACATCGCCGCCGCTGCGTTGCTTGGCGAGCCGCGCTTCGACCATAGGCGTGTGCAACTGCCCGGGGACCACGGTGTTGACGCGTATGCCCTTGGCCGCGTACTGCACCGCGACGACGCGCGAAAACTGGATCACGCCGGCCTTGGTCGCGGCATAGGCCACCTGTGCCGCGCCGGTCCAGCGCAGGCCCGACGCCGAAGCCACGTTGACGATGGCGCCGCCGCCTTGCTGCTCCATCACCGGCAGCACATGCTTGCAGGCGAGGAACACGCTTTTCAGGTTGAAGTCGACCTGCGCATCCCAGACTTCTTCCGGCATTTCGACCGGCCCGCCGGGCGCCGAGCCGCCGACGTTGTTGACCAGCACGTCGATCCGCCCCCAGGCAGCGACGCAGGCCGCGGCCATGGCCGCGACCGATTTCGCATCGGTGACATCGCACTGGCGCGCGATGATCTCGCCGCCGGCCTGCTGCACCCGCGCCACCGTCTCCTGCATGCGCTCCGGATCGCGGTCCACGGCGAAGATGCGCGCGCCTTCATCGGCAAAGCGCACCGCCACCGCGCGCCCGTTGCCCCAGCCGGGGCCCACGCAGCCTGCGCCGGTCACCAGGACCACCTTGTTTTCAAGCCGAGGTTGCATGCAGGTTCTCCCAATCGATGTGCCAAAGAGGGACTGACTCCCGGTCGCGTGCAGGCCGATCGTCGAAACTTCCGATCCGGTTAGTGTAGCTCCGTTCGATTGCGGCCGTAATCGAGTAAGCTCACACCAATAGGAGAAATCAGGAAAAGCGAGTTGCGCGATGATCCCGATGTGGAAAACCCGGACATGCTGACGCTGAACTTCGGACCGATTGCGGCGCCGATCGGCCTGTTTCTGATCGCGCTGGCGCTGCTGGTCGCGGCCGGGGTGGGCCGTGCGGTCGGGCGCGGCCAGAAGACGGTCATAGGCTATACCCTGACCGACATGCTGATCGCTGCGGCGCTCGCGGCACGCGTCGCCTTCGTCGTCACCTGGTTCGACACCTACCGCGGCGCGCCCTGGTCCATGCTCGATATCCGCGACGGCGGTTTCACCCCGTGGGCCGGCATCGCGGCAGCCTTGCTGGTCGCCCTCTGGCAGGGCTGGCGCAACGCGGCGCTGCGCAGGCCGCTGAGCCTGGGTCTGGCGGCAGGCGCCCTCACCTGGGCCGGGATATTCGGCGCGCTATCCATCATGAGCAATACGTCTTTGCCCACGACGGCACTGACCACGCTTGCCGGCGAACCGGCGGATCTCGCCAAACTGGCTGGCGGCAAACCCCTCGTGGTCAATCTGTGGGCCACCTGGTGTCCGCCCTGCCGCCAGGAAATGCCCCTGCTCGCCGCCGCGCAGGAAAAACATCTCGAGGTGCGCTTCGTCTTTGCCGATCAGGGCGAAGATGCGACGACGGTGCAGCGCTATCTCGCCTCCGCCGGACTGGATGTGTCCAACGTTCTGCTCGATCCCGGCGCAAAAATGGGGCACGAAGTCGGCTCTGCGGGCTTGCCCACCACGCTGTTCTACGACGCCGACGGACGGCTGAGCGATACCCACGTGGGCCTGCTGACTGCGGGCTCGCTCGCCAGCAAATTGAGCCGGCTGCGCCCCCGCTCCCAGGGCATACAGTAAATCACCGCATCCCGGGCCGGCGCATCCACTGCGCCGGCGAAGCGGACTCCGGGCGCATTACGGAAGGTGCAGCGTCGTCCACGGCGGCGGGCGGCACTTGCGACGAACCGGCCGGCGCGCCCGCTGCCTGTTACGCCAGCGCGGATTCGACCAGCCGCGCTTCTTCCTCCCGGCGCGCGATCAGCCCGCCCAGGCCCTTGCCTTCCCACAGCCGCTTCATCGCGCGCAACTGCGCCGCGATTTCGGCGAGATCGCCCGCGGCGACCGCGTCGCGGATGGCGCGCATTTCGCGCCTGCGGTCGTCGGGCGAGTCGTCCGTCATCGAGGTGCCGCGGTTGTACACCAGGGACACCAGCGCGCCGCGCGCGTCCTCGGGCAGCGCCTCCACGCCGGGGAAGGCCTGCGCCGTGCGCAGCTCGTAGAGCGGCAGGGTGCGGGTGTCGAACACCGCCATGGCCGCACTGCGGGAAACGCGCAGGCCGGAAAGCCCGCCGATGCGGTTGCGGGCGCGCTGCCCCCGCAGGCCGACCACCGCCTTCAAGCGCTCGCGCGCGTCCGATTTGATGCGCTCGCCCCAGTCGGATTCGAACTGGTCTACCGTCACATAGCCCAGGTCGTAGCCGAAGCCGACGGTGACGCCCGATTGCCCGCCGGGCCAGTCCGGCCTGGAACTGAAGCCCTCCATCTCGAGGATGAGATCCCGGGCGGTTTTCGATATGGTCATACGCCTCCCCCCGCAACGTATTCCAATCTAGGCGCCCATCAGATACCTCCACCCCTGTGCTGTCAAGGTAGTGTCATGCCGCCAAGCACCATTCCCACGATGGATGCGCGACAGTTGCTGCATGGCCGGTTCACGGCGCAGCCTATTTGCGTACTGCCGATTACGGCGAAGATCGATACCTGCCAGACCCGGCCGCGGCCTACCCGTTTATTACATCCAAGGTGACTACTGTGGGCGTCCGATCGGCCTGAACGGCCATTGAAGATATGCGGCTCGGACGGCGGTTCAACGATGCATTGCCGCCGCTCGATGCTTTCATACGGAGAATTGCGCGCGACGAATTCGAACCGCTTTCCCGCGCGCAACTGCCGTTACATTTGTTACAAACCCACACACATTGTTACAGCGACCTCGATCAACTGACGATAGGATGTAGTCGTTGTTGTCCGCGTCAACCAACGAACGGAGTTGCGACCATGAGAGCAAATAGACTTCGCGCTTTGTCAGTAACGGGCATTGTCGTTTCGCTGTTGATCGCGTCAGGTCCGGTTTGGGCACATGATCATTACTATGGCTATGCACCGCGATACACGCATCCGTATCGCCCAGCTGTAGTGGTCGTGCCGCCGCGGATTGTCACCTACGGCTATTCCGTTGCACCTGTCTATTACCCGCCCCCGGTGTACGTGCCCGCACCCATCTACTACGAGCCAGCGCCCACGTATTACGCCCCACCAGTCTATTATGGACCGTCCTTCGGGGTTGAAATCTACGGAGGAACGCATCGTTACGGTCGTGGACACTGGCGCTATTGATACTGCAGCAAAGCGCTACTAGGGGAGTGCGGCCATGAAGCGATCATTTTTCGGCAGCGGGGTTGTGGTTCTCTCGTTCGTCCTTGCGCTGGCCGGCTGCGGCGGGGGCGGAGGGGACGGCGGAACCAGCACGGTCATCGCCCAAACGTCGAGCGACGTTCGGGCGGACGGAGACATCGGATTCACCGCACCTCCGCCCGTCGGCGGCACATTCTCCTTCTCCCAGGCTAGCGTGGCGGGAAGCGTCCTCTTTGGCATCGATGGCGCCGACCCGAACCTTCCGGAATTCCGCGCGTTCCTCGACTTCCCCCTCGATGGCTCGAACGGCGGGGATGCGATCCCTCTCGGCGTGCAAATCACCTCCGCGGATATCGAGGTATTCGTCAAACGCGTGAGTTTTGCCGCGACCGTGCCCGTATTACTCGATCTCGTCCCATTCGCCATTCCCGTGGTGGTGGCGGATTTCGATTCTCCGCCCCTGACGCCGACATCGTTTCGCAGCCTGAATTTCTTTTCCACCGATCAGGCCGAATTCGTGCGCATTGATGTCACTGCTTTAATGCAAGAGGCGCAACGGCGAGGGCTCAGAAATCTTCAGCTTAGGTTCCTGCTCGATACGTCGGCCACGGCGGGATTGGTCGAGATCGCCGATGCGGGCGCGAGCCACGCGCCATTGTTGAGCGTGGAATACGTCCCGTAATTCTCCTATGAGAAGGATGGGCTCGGCATCGTCGAGTGCGAAACTGGCATCCGCAACGACCGCGGCCTCGAAAGCACGCCCGGCTCCGCGGTCATCATCCTGCCGATGAGGAATGGCAAAGCCGTGCCTTACCCCTTCGCATCGCTCGAACGCTGAGCAGCCCGCCCTCCGTCGTTCACCATTCGTCACGGTTGACTGCAGCCGCGCTGTGCGGCGCGAATTCGCGATCACGCTGACTGGGCGTCACTACTCATAGTGCATCGTCGTTGACCTTGAGGAATGGCAACTCCCTGGCAGTCTTATGATCCGACTGTTGCGGGCCTCGCTCAGTGGCCGGCGTCTGGAAATCTGAGGCCCGGACTGGTCGGGCTGGGGTCGGCCAAGTGCCGACGTTCGCAGTTCGCCGAGATCAGTGAAATGAACGTCATCAGCACTGCCGACAGCTGACGCTCAAAGAAGTATCCTCAATGAGTGTTCATCGGCCTTATGCAAAGCTTTGCATAAGGCCGACGAGCAGACGTTCGCGAACGGAACGCTGACGGGCCGCTGGCGGCCGATCAGCGATGCCGCCCTCACCCCCCAAACGTATACCTCGTCCCCGTCGAACTGAGCAGCACCTTCCCCGGCATTTCCTGTTTCGCCACTTCGTAGAACGTCGTCCCGGTGCAGTGCATCGGGATCAGGTAGTCGGGGTTGATTTCTTTCAACGCGGCCACGGTGCTGCGCACGTATTCCGGCGGCATGGGCATCAGGTGGAAGCCGCTGAGGATGGCGTGCACTTTGCTGACGCCCGATACCTTGATCGCGCCGCGCACGGAGTTGACGATGCCGCGGTGCCCGCACGAGGTCATGATCACGAGGCCCTTGCCTTTGACGTTGAAGCAGGTGGCCTGTTCGTGCTGAAAGTCGTCGGGCACGATGGTCAAATTGCGTTTCTCCGCGGGCAGGCCATCGGGCGCGCAGCCGACGCCGTCCTTGATGCCGACTTTCATGCGCGTGGGCTGCGCCGGCTTCTCGAACGACACCAGCGGCAGAAAGCCGGTGGTGAAGCCGTGGTCGGCGAACAGCGACGGCTTTTCTGCGAACAGCACGCGCAGTCCGGCGTCCGCGATCGCCTTGCGGTCCAGCGCGCCGAAGTTGCTCGGCGCATTGACCGGGCCGGTCTCGCGGCTGCAGAAGCACTCTTCGCCGCCGAGATAGAACGGCAGTCCGGGCTTGAGCTTCTTCTTGTGCGCGGCGAGGAATCCCACCATGCCGCCGAAGTGATCGTAATGGCCGTGGGTGAGCAGCAGGGCGTCGAGTTTCGACAGATCGATGCCGAGCAGGTCGAGGTTGTTGTTGAGCGTGTCGCCGGTGAAGCCGAAATCGACGAGCATCTGCCGCGTCTCGGCGCCGCGCGCCGACTCCAGGTGCAGCGACAGGCCCCATTCGTTCTGCAGCGTGCGCGGCAGCTCCGACGAGGACAGGCGCGCGAGGCGCTGCACGCCCACCTCGCCGAACTTGCCCGAGGGCAGGAACAGGTGGTGATACGAGTCGGTCACCACGCCCACCGACAGCCGGTCCACCTCGGGCAGCGTGCCCGAGAGCGCCTGCGCTGAGGCGACGCGAATGTTGGAAAATACGCCGCCGGCCAGGCCCAAGCCGCCGGCGCCCATCGCGGCCAGCAGTCTGCGGCGCGCGGGGCTGCCCAGGTAGTCGCTCATCGCCGTCTCCTCCCGTAAACGCGAATCGGATGCCATGCCGCATTGCGCGGCCTGTCAAGCATACGCCGGATCGGTGCGCGCAGATATCGTCCAATTGCCGGTTATCGCCGCGGACTACTGCAGCGTCGACGCCGCCCCGCAGCATTTCTTGAATTTCTTGCCGCTGCCGCAGGGACAGGGATCGTTTCTTCCCGGCTTCGGCCCCTCGCGCCGGAAGGTCGAGGCGAGCAGGCTTTCGTGCTGCTCCCGTCTGAGCGGAAGCCAGAAGCGGTAGATCGCGGCCACCGATGCGGCAAGCTGCGCCGTCAGCGCCTCGCGCTGGGCCGGCGACTGCGTGAGCTTCTCTTCGGCCTCGGTCAGTTCATCGGCGCCCAAAAGCTGTATCGGGCGCAGCGCTTCGCGGGCGGCCGGCTCGTAGAACAGAGGCTGCCAGTCGCCCCGGCACAGCGCGATTCCCTGCATGAAGCCGTGCGCCCACATTTCGCCTTCGAGGTACTCGCGCGGATCGCCCTCGTACACCATGGTGTCGAGCAGCGGGTCGAAAGCATCCGCGTCGTACTGCAGCGTCCAGATGATGCCGTTCATGTGCCGCATCACCAGTTCCAGTATCCGCTGCGCCTGCTCCGCAGACCGGTAATCGGGCGCGTCGTCTTCGCTCGGGCCCCAGACGCCGGGCAGCCACTGGCTGGGCAGAAGGGTCGCGGGTCCGATCACGATGGCGCTGAGATAGCCGTCGAGCGCGGCCAGCGGCATCGTCTCGTCGGACACGGCTGCGGACAGCAGGAATCGGTCCAGTTCCTCCAGTTCCTCATCCGACAGAGGGGTCGACAGTTGTGCGGTCATCGCTTCAGTTCATCGAACGCTGCTGGGTGATGATTGTACGGCCGGGAACCGCATCCAGCCTAGCGCGCAGCGCGATCCCGGTGCACTTCGGCGCGTTGCGGGCCGGCGCCACAGGCTTAGCGCGGGCTTATGCCGTCCCCATAAACACGAAGCCCCGTGATCATCGCGGGGCTTCGCCGGAACGCCACATGGCTGTGGCTTAAGAGTGTCACGTCACCGTGACCTATGCCGGCCTGTCCTTGCCGGCTTCAGGGTCGAACTGTGGATGGTTTCATCGATAGGTCTGCCTCCATTCAAGACAATTCACCGCAGCCGGGCTGCTGGCCGCCCGCTTCGTCACTCTGGTCAAGGCACCTTTCAAACCTCGGGGCAAGGTGGTCACCGCCGGTCCGCATCAGGTACACCCGGCATAAGGGGCGCGCACAACAGCGGATGTCTTGGGCAATAACCTGTCGCTAGCTCTATGCTCGAAAGGTACCTTGACCGGAATAACGAAGTTGCATTAGTTAACGGCAAGCCTGCGCAAAAATGAATGTTTGAGTCGATGTTCGCACCGGACGGGCCCAGTATCGCGTTCGCCGTCGATGATGTGAATACGCAGTTGTGCCCATTCATTGGCAGGGTGTCCGCACTGCAGTCCGCTGCAGCCTGGAACTTGATCGGCAGGCCGGGCCAAGGCGCTCCCCGGAATGGCCAACGGAAAAGCCCATCGCTTGACTGCGGCGCGCGCGAGGCGGATGCTTGCGTAACACGGGGCGAGGCCGGTCGATCTGCCGTTTCGGCGTTTGCGCCCCGCCCCCGATTCCCTATCCCGGCTCCCCATGCACATCGACCGCGACATCAAGCTCGACTTCAGAGACGTTCTGATCCGGCCGAAGCGCTCGGCCCTGCCCTCGCGCGCGGAAGTCGACATCACGCGCGAATTCATTTTCAAGCATTCGGGCAGGCGCTATCGCGGCGTCCCGGTGATCGCGGCGAACATGGATACGGTCGGCACCTTCGACATGGCGCGCGCGCTCGCGCCCTTCGGCCTCGCGACCGCGCTGCACAAGCACTATGGCGGCGACGAGCTCGTCGCGTTCTTCACGGCGCTCAAGCCGGCATCGAACGCGTTTTATTCGCTCGGCATCGCCAAAGGCGATCTCGACAAGTTCAGGCGCGTGATGCAGCGCGCCGGCGGCGCGATCCGGTACGTCTGCATCGACGTCGCCAACGGCTATTCGGAAACCTTCGTCCAGTTCGTCGCCAAGTTTCGCCGCGCCTACCCCGAACTCACGCTGATGGCCGGCAACGTCGTCACCGGCGAGATGACCGAGGAGCTGATTCTCGCCGGCGTCGACATCGTCAAGGTCGGCATCGGCCCCGGTTCGGTGTGCACCACGCGCACCATGACCGGCGTCGGCTACCCGCAGTTGTCCGCGGTGATCGAATGCGCCGATGCCGCGCATGGCCTCGGCGGGCGCATCTGTTCCGACGGCGGCTGCACGTCGCCGGGCGACGTCGCCAAGGCCTTCGGCGGCGGCGCGGACTTCGTCATGCTGGGCGGCATGCTCGCCGGCCATGACGAGTGCGCAGGCGAGGTCGTCGAACAGGACGGCGCGCGCTTCAAGCGCTTCTACGGCATGAGTTCGCGCACCGCGATGCAAAAGTACGCCGGCGGCGTCGCCCACTACCGCGCCTCGGAGGGCAAGGAAGTGCTGGTGCCTTATCGCGGCCCGGTGAAGGAGACGCTGCAGGACATCCTCGGCGGCCTGCGCTCCGCCTGCACCTACGTCGGAGCACGCACGCTGAAGGAATTCACCAAGCGCACCACCTTCGTGCGCGTGGGCATGGAGTCGAACGAACGCTACGGGGAAAACTGACCGGATTCGGCCGGACTCGGCCGGGACGACAGCTCGGCAAGTTCGCGTTCACCGGCTGGGCCTGTCCAAGGCTACCGGCTGAAGATCGGCCAGCAGAGCCGCTCTTCAGCCAGTTGCCCCCGCGGCTAAGCGGAAATCCGCGGGGGCTCTGGCCTGGGTCAGGCAAGCAGCGCGCGGAAGCTCTTGTTGACTTCGGCGCTGTGATGGCGCGCAGCCTTGTTGCTCGGCGCGAGCGGCTCGCTGTAGAAGAATTCCGGCAGCTCGTCGTCCGCTTCGGTGAAACCCGCCTGCTTGTTGAACTCCCACTCCATTTTCAGCGCCTCCAGCCCCAGGGTCTGCAGGAAGTCCGCCGGCAGGTTGGTGCCGTGCGCGTCGTTCAGCGCGGTGACGATGAGCTCGGAGCTGACGTTGGTCACCGAGCGCCCGAAAATGCACAGGCCGATGGAATCGACGGCGGCGCAGGCCGTCTGGATGCCGAGGCTGGCTTCGACCAGTTGCGCGGTGGTCTTGTCCTTGCAGTCGAACACCGGCAGGTTGCCCGCGGTGTGGTCCGCGCCCTGCGCGGTGAACATCATGGAAATGCCGGTCACTTCGATCACGCGCGGGTCGTAGGCGCTGATGCTCTGCTTCTTGATCACCGGAACGCGGGCGACCTTGTAGTGCGCACCGGCGCGCGCCGCGCCCTGCGCGAAAATGCGGCCGCGCTCGTTGCCCTGGCGGATGTCGTCCAGCGCCTGGTGCATGAAGGCTTCGTCGCCGAACTTGCCCAGGCCCGCCTCCATCAGCACGGCCAGCGTGGCGCCGGCCTCGATGGTGTCGATGCCGAGGTCGTTGGCGACGGCGTTGACCCGCGCCACCTGGTCCGGGTGGGTGAGGCCGCAGTTGCTGCCCATCAGCCCGAGCGTCTCGTATTCCAGCGGCGACACCATTTCCTTGCCGTTCTCGTCGACATAGACGTTGCTGCATTCGATCATGCAGCCCGGCATGCAGGCGTGCGAGATGTGCCCGCCGCGGCTGGAGTTGAGTTCGCGGATGAAGTCGCCGCCGAGCATCAGGGGTCCTTCGGACGCTTCGACCAGCCGGCCGGCGCTGAAATTGCGCACCGGCAGGCCGCCGATGCGGTTGGTGATGTCGCCCATCATCGCGGTGCCGGTGGTCTTGAAGGTGTTGATCGCCGGCTCTTTGGCGAGGCGCGCGCCGTATTCGCGGATCGCGCCCATCACTTTCTTGCGGTCGTGGAAGGTCGGCATTTTGTGCACGTCGATGACGATGGCCTTGACCTTCTTCGAGCCCATGACGGCGCCGACGCCGCCGCGCGCCGACAGCCGCGTCGGCCGCCCGTCGGTATCGGTAAAGGCGATGCCCGCCATCAGGCCCAGGTACTCGCCCACCGGGCCGCACAGCGAGAAGGCGATTTTCTTGCCGTATTTCTCGAACAGCAGCTCGGCGGCCTCGTTGTTGCCCTTGCCCATGTAGGGCTCCGCGCTGTCGTAGGTAATGGCGCCTTCCTTGGTGATGCGGATCACGACCCAGTCCTTGGACGCGCCATACAGCGTGAACCCGGCGATCTCGAGCTGGCCCAGCGCGAAACCGAAGGTGCCGCCCGAGTTGGCTTCCTTGATGCCGCCCGTCAACGGACTCTTGCAGCCGACGCTCAGGCGGTTGGCGTTGGAGAAATTCGTTCCCGCGAACGGCCCGGCCGAGAAGATCAGCGGATTTTCCGGCGACAGCGGGTCGACCTTGGCCACGCCGAGCTGGAGCAGGGTCTTGGCGATGAAGTGCCGGCCGGCGCGGATGATGTCCTCGCCGTGCAGTTCGTCGGTCCTGACCGAGCGGTCGCCGAGATTGATGTGCAGGTACTTGCGCATGTCGATGTCACCCTGTGTGGATTGAATATTCGGATAGCGATGCAGCGGCAATTCTACCCTTTTCACCCCGGCCCCGCCCCGTCCAGGAAGGCCGCCGACCCTGATATCGGTGTGGATTTTGCGCCTCGGGCGCGGTCCTCAGAGCTTCTTGCGAAACGCCTTGCCGATCAGGTCCAGCGCTTCCGGGCTGTCCCATTCCTTGGCGCCTCGGACCTTTTTCACCACGCGTCCCTGGGCGTCGACCAGGACGGTCAGCGGGATGGTATTGGCGCCCAGCATGGCTTCGAGCAGCAGCTTCCTGTCGTGATAGTTGTCGAACGTGACTTTGGCCTGCCTGAGGAAGGCGGCGGCCGCGTTCGCGTGGTCGTCGGTCGAAACGCCGATGATATTGAACTGCTTGCCGTTGAAACGGCGCGACAGCCGCTCCAGCGAGCCCATTTCCGCGCGGCAAGGGCCGCACCAACTGGCCCAGACATTGATGATCAGCGGCTTGCCGCGCAGCTCGGACAGCGTCCGGTAATCCCCGGCAAAGCCGTACAGCGGCGTATCGCGCAGCATGCCGCCCTCATCGACCTCGCCCGGCATTTTGGCGTATGCAGTAGCGGAACCTGCAAGCACGCAGAACAGGATCAGGAAAATTGTTTTCATATAGGCACGCGGCAAGCACATCAGGATGGGCCACTCCAAGCAGAAACGCCCACCGTGGGATCCTGCCGTATTCAAGGCCCATTTTCTCACACTAGCCCGGCGCCGTGACGCCGTCGCGCGGCCTTCCGGGAAATGCGCGCCGCCGGCCAACCCGCTACACTGGCCCCCGGCCGCGAACTCTTCAACCCGGGGCAGGCGATGATCAGCGCAACGCGAGAATTTCAGGTGATGGTGAAACCGATAGGCGCGGTGTGCAACCTCGACTGTCGCTATTGCTACTACCTGCAGAAAAAAGATCTTTATCCCGGCGCCGGGCCCTTGCGCATGGCCGACGACTTGCTGGAACGCTATATCGTCCAGCACATCGAGGCGAGCCCGACCGAAGCTATCCTGTTTTCCTGGCACGGCGGCGAGCCCACGGTATTGGGGCTGGATTATTTCCGCCGCATCGTCGAACTGCAGCGCAAGCACCGGCCGCCCGGGCGCAGCATCCTCAACGGCATCCAGACCAACGGCACCCTGCTCGACGAAGCCTGGTGCCGCTTTCTCGAGGAGGAGCAATTCTTCGTCGGCCTCAGCATGGACGGGCCGCGGGAGCTGCACGACCGCTACCGCGTCGATAAGCAGAAAAGGACGACGCACAAGAGCGTGCTGCAGGCGTTCCAGCTGCTGCAACGCCACCGCATCCACTGCGACGTGCTGTGCGTGGTGCACAACCAGAACGCGCGCCAGCCGGCGGCCGTGTATCGCTATTTCAAGGACATCGGGGTCAAGTTCCTGCAGTTCCTGCCCCTGGTGGCGCGCGGTGCTGCGGGCGGGGTCAGCGCGGAAACGGTGTCACCCGAAGCCTATGGAAATTTCCTGTGCACCATTTTCGACGAATGGGTGCGGCAGGATGTCGGCAAGGTCAATATCCAGAACTTCGACGAGGCGACCCGGCCCTTCCTCGGGATGGAGCACGCGCTGTGCGTGTCCGGCCCGGTCTGCGGCAATATCGTGGTGCTCGAGCATAACGGCGACGTGTATGCCTGCGATCACTTCGTCGACCCCGCGCACCGCCTGGGGAATATCCGCGAAACACCCCTGGCCGAATTGCTGCAGACCCCGGCGCTGCTCGAATTCGGCCGCGACAAGCGCGATCGCCTGCCGCGCTATTGCCGCGAGTGCGCGGTGTTGTCCCTGTGCAATGGCGGCTGCCCCAAGGACAGGCTGGCCGCGACGCCCGAGGGCGAAGCAGGACTGAACGCCCTGTGCGCAGGCCTGAAGGCGTTCTACACCCACAGCCGCCCCACCCTGCAGAAACTGGCGTGGCACCGGCGCTCGGGCGAGCCTATGGAGAATTTCATGCGCTCCCTCAAACCCTCCGGCGCCGCGGCGGCGGCGCCCCCGGCCAACCGCAACGACCCCTGCCCCTGCGGCAGCGGCAAGAAATACAAGAAATGCTGCCTGTCGAATTGAGGCGCCCGACAGCGCGCCATTCAGCCCGCGTTTTCTGCAGCGACGCTCACGGCGCCGCGACTACGCCGTCCTGCACCAGCCTGTCGATTTCAGCGTCGGCGTAGCCGCAGCCGCGCAGCACGCTGCGTGTATCCGCGCCTATGGCCTTGCGTCCCGCCCAGCGGATCTTGCCGGGGGTGCGGTAAAAATGCGGGGCGATGCCGGGCAGGCGCAGCCGGCCCAGGTCGGGATCGTCCAAGGTCGCGATGCTCTCGCGCGCGACCACATGGGGATCCTGGAAGAACTGCTCGATGTCGTTGATCGGCCCGGCGGCGACTTCGCAGCCATGCAGAATACCGAGCGCCTGCTCTTGCGTGCGCTGGATCATCCACTCGGCGACGATGTCGTCGATTTCCTGCGCGCGCAGCGCACGCAGCACATTGGTCGCGAGCGTCGGGTCGTCCGCCAGATCGTCGCGCCCGATCGCACGAAACAGGCGCCGCGCCGTGGCATCGGTGGTCGAGGACACCACGACCCAGCGCGCGTCGGCGGTGGGATAGGCGTTCCTCGGCACGCTGCTCTTGGAGCGATTGCCCCGCCGCTGCATGACCTCGCCGGTCTGGTCGTAGTTGACCACCATATTGCCCATCAGCGACATCAGCGATTCGTACAGATTCAGCTCGATTTCCTGGCCGCGGCCGGAACGCGTGCGCTCGTTGACGGCGGCGAGCACCGTATAGCAGCCGACCAGCGCCGTTACGCAATCGGCAACGGGGAAGGCGGGCAGGGACGGCGGGCCGTCCGGCTGGCCGTTGGTAAACACGAAGCCGCTGAAGGCCTCGGCCAGCGTGCCGAAACCGGGGTAATCCCGGTAGGGCCCGCTGCGGCCGTAGCCGCTGATATGCAGCAGGATCAAGCCCGGGTTTTCGGCGGAGAGTTTGGCGTAGTCCAGGCCCCAGGCCTCCATTTTTCCGGGACGGTAGTTCTCGACCATGATATCGGCGTCGCGCGCAAGGCGCGCCAGTATGTTCGCGCCTTCGGGCTTGGTCAGGTCGATCGCCACCAGCTGCTTGTTGCGCGACACCACTTTCCACCACAGCCCGACGCCGTCTTTGACCGTGCCGAGCCGGCGCACGTCGTCACCGCGCGGCGGCTCGATCTTGATCACCTCGGCGCCGAGATCGCCGAGATTCGCGCCTATCATCGGTCCGGCGAATATGGTGCCCAGGTCGAGCACGCGCAAGTTGGTCAGCGGGCCGGTACGCGGCGTCATGGTTTCCTTTCCCTGTGCGGGGCGCGCAGCCGCGTCATTTCTTGAAGGCCATTTCAGAATTACCGAAATAGCCTCTGATATAGGGGAGTATGAGGGGATGCGCCCCGAAGGAAGTCCCCGTAGGGGATATCCCTTCATATTGTAATAGGCTCTTATTCTTACTGCGTCAATAAAAACATAGTATTATGGTTGGCATCTCAAGTTATAGATGAGGTGCTGCCATGCGGATGATGAATCAATTTGAAGCTTACCTGTCGAGGCTGTGCGAAGTGCTGGGACACGC
>JAJZUN010000506.1 GCA_021848555.1 Pseudomonadota bacterium
CGCTGCCGGGAGGAAAGTCCTCGCCGCGCAACAGCCGCTCCTCGGCCAGGCCGTCCAGCCATTGAGCCACCGTGCGGGCATCCAGGGTGGTCCAGGTCGCCTCGTGCCGCCGTGCCCGGACCTGGTCGTAACGGGCGCGAAGCGACTGGGCTAGGCGCGAGGTGGCGCACAGCACCAGGAGCCGGTCGCAAGCCGGCAGCTGTTCGAGCGAGATGGAATCCATTTCGGCCAAGTGTATCCCCAGCGGGGACCGATCGTTCCATCCGCCGCTTCGGCAGCGCTTTCAGCGTTCGACCTGCACGACGTCCACCTGCGCCAATGGCGCGACCGACTACCCGACCTGCACGGCGCCGCCAACTGATTGTTTTGCTCAGTACAATCTCTGCATTGCCGCGCCTGCCTGCAATCCACCATCGGATTTAATAACGCGAAGCAACTGCGAAAATACTTGTTACATCAGCGTGGTTAGCTTGCTCTTGATCTGCCAGTAGCGGGGTATCGGCCAATCAGGAGCGATTGAGGATGCACGAAGACTTGACTTCATATAGGAAGTCCATGCTAACATTCCTATATGAATTCTCCCCTGCGCGTTCCCCTTAACACCTCGCCCGAGCAGGCCGAGCGCCTGCAGGCGCTGCAGAAGGCGTTCGCCGACGTTTGCAACGCCATCGCGCCGGTGGCCCAGCAGACCCGCTGCTGGAACCGGGTCGGCCTGCACCATCTGGTTTACCGTTCGATGCGCGAGCGCTTTCCCCAGGTCGGCTCGCAGATGGTCTGCAATGCCATCTATTCGGTTTCGCGAACCTGTCGCCTGGTGTTTCAGCATCCCAACAGCCCCCTGAACATCGCCAGACACCCCGGCGCGCCTTTGCCCCTGCTGGTCTTCCAGGCGAACGCCCCGGTGTATTTCGATCGCCACACCCTGAGCCTCAAGGACGGGGTGCTGTCGATGTTCACCCTGGACGGCCGGATGCGCTTTCAGCTTGCCCTGCAGCCCGCGGACGAGGCGCGTTTTCATCGGGAAAAGCTGCGCGAGATCGTGCTCTCGAACTCGGCCCAGGGCTACCAACTGGTGTTCTCGCTTTCGCCCGAAGAGGAAGCGGAGGTCGAGGCGCTGCCGGCCGACGCGGCGGCCGAGTTCCCCGAATACCTGATCGTGACACCGGGAATCGAATCGACCGCCGCGCCGGTCGGGCTGCCGCCGCGAGCGGCAATCGCTTCCGGACAAGCGGCCCTCTGAATCTTAAAGCTCAAGCACGGGAAGACGTGAATGAAGATTTCCACTAAACGTTCGGAACTGCGCGAGGCGCTGCTGGCGCAAAAGCCCGTTTTCCGCAACGCCGCTTTTTTCAGCTTCTTCACCAATCTGCTGGTGATGGTTCCCACGCTCTACATGCTGCAAGTCTATGACCGGGTGGTCAATAGCCGCAGCGTCATGACCCTGTCGCTGCTCACCTTGCTGGCGATCGGGCTGTACGTGGTGATGGAGATTCTGGAATGGGTGCGGCAGGAAATTCTGCAGTCGGCCGGACGGAATTTCGACGCGCGCGTGAGCGAGCGGGTCTTCGACAGCGTCTTCGAAGCCAACCTGCGGCGCATTCCCGGCACCTCGGTCCAGGCCTTGAACGACCTGCGCACCCTGCGCGAATTCCTCTCCAGCCCGGCCTTGCTGGCCCTGATGGACGTGCCGCTGTCGATGCTCTACGTCCTGGCCATCTTCATGATCAACACGACGATGGGCTACATGTCGATCGTCGGCGCGCTGCTGCAGGTGGGCCTGGCCTATCTCACCGAACGCAGCACCCAACCGCCGCTCACCGCCGCCAACCGTTCGTCGATCGACGCGCAGAACTACGCCAGCGGCAGCCTGAAGAATGCCCAGGTGATCGAGGCCATGGGCATGCTCGGCAACATCCACGGCCGCTGGATGAAGAAGCAGCGGCAATTCCTGTTCGCGCAAGCCGCCGCTTCCGATGCTGCGGGCACCTATTCTTCGCTGGCGAAGTTCGTGCAGCTGGCGCAATCCTCGCTGCTGCTCGGCGCGGGTTGCTGGCTGATCATCAACCGGATGTTCCCCGGCGGCGGCGGACTGATGGTCGTCGCTTCGATCCTCGGCGGTCGCGTGCTGGCGCCGGTGTCGCAGGTGATCGGGATGTGGAAGTACGTGGTGAATGCGCGCGACGCCTA
The DNA here is from genome assembly GCA_021848555.1 of Pseudomonadota bacterium. Next base: position 2,188 of record JAJZUN010000506.1, read on the forward strand.
TTTCCGTCTCGACAATCTGCTCACGGCGCTGCCCGCCAGGGAGCCGGGCATGTCCCTGCCCCCGCCCAAGGGCCTGCTCTCGGTCGAAGCGGTCACCGCCGCGGCGCCGAACTCGAACGTTCCGATCATTCGCGGCGCCTCGTTTGTCGTGCCGGCGGGCAAGGCCGTCGCCGTGGTCGGGCCTTCGGCCTCGGGCAAGACCACCCTGGCGCGCCTGATCGTCGGCGTCTGGCCGGCGGCGGGCGGCAAGGTGCGCCTGGACGGGGTCGATATCTTTCCCTGGAACAAGGCTGAGCTGGGCCAGTACGTCGGCTATCTGCCGCAGGACGTGGAACTGTTCGACGGCACCCTGGCGGAGAACATCGCCCGCTTCGGCCACGTGGATATGGAGCAGGTCGAGGCGGCGGCGCGGGCGGTGGGCGTGCATGAAACGATCGTCGCCCTGCCCCAAGGCTACGAGAGCGCGATCGGCGAGGATGGCTGCTTCCTCTCCGGCGGACAGCGTCAGCGCGTCGGTCTGGCCCGCGCGATCTACGGCAATCCCCGCCTGCTGGTGCTCGACGAACCCAATTCCAGCCTGGACGAAGCCGGCGAGCAGGCCTTGGTCAAGACCCTGCTGGCGCTCAAGGCGCAAGGGACGACGATCCTGGTGATCACCCACCGCACCAGCGTGCTGGAAGCGGTGGACCTGATGCTGCTGATGGTCGAGGGCCAGGTGAAGGCCTATGGCCTGCGCGACGAGGTGCTGGCGGCGCTGCAGGGCAAGATGCCGCCGGCGCCGGCCGTGGCCCTGGCGGCGGCTCCGGTCCCGGCTTGACGCCGCCGTCGAATGATTCCTGGATTCCCGAAAATATGAAAACCCCATCCTTCTTCCGGCGCAGCGAACTGTCGGCGACGCTTTGGCTGTTCCGGCGCGAGCTGGCCGTCTGCGTGCTCTTCACCATGGTGGTGAACGTTCTGATGATCATGCCGTCCCTGTACATGATGCAGGTGTTCGACCGCGTCCTGGTCTCCGGCAGCGACCTGACCCTGCTGGCGCTGACCGCGGTGATGTTGTTCCTGCTGGCCGTGATGGCCTTCGCCGAATGGTCGCGCTCGCGCCTGCTGGTGCGCGCCGGGGTCAAGCTCGACGAGAAGCTGAACTCGCGCGTGTTCAACGCCAGTTTCGAGGCCCACCTCAGCCAGACCGGGACGAATCCGGCGCAGCCGTTTTCCGACCTGACCAACGTCCGCCAGTTCCTCACCGGCCAGGGCCTGTTCGCCTTTCTGGACGCGCCCTGGGCGCCGATCTACGTCGCGGTGCTGTTCATGCTC
>JAJZUN010000507.1 GCA_021848555.1 Pseudomonadota bacterium
GCTTTGCAGCGGCCAGAATTGCTCGCTTGCAAACAGGAGACGTGACCGAGTGGCCGAAGGTGCTCCCCTGCTAAGGGAGTATGTGCCAAAAGCGCATCGAGGGTTCGAATCCCTCCGTCTCCGCCAATGCACTGAACTAAGCCCATGATTTTGTGGGATTTTTTCTTTTCTGGATCGGCTCGGTCTTACCGTAGGTCTTACCCGCGTGCAGGGATAGGGCGGTTATCCACAGGTCGTGTCCCTGTTTCTGCCCTGTTCCCGTGGCACAGTGCGGCGGCAAATAACCGACTCGGTCGCCGGGAACGTGCTGCGCCGGTCTCGCCCTACTGGTGGTAGTCGTCCAGTGGGCCATAAAAGCCGGTTAGGCTCCCGTAACGATCTTCCTTGGTGATAAATCGGTAGTAGCGGTCAAGGTGCCCGTTCGACCACTTCACCGAAATCACGCAGGACAGCTCCCACTGATGCGGCCCGATCCTCACGGCTTGGATGTTCGGCGAAAAGTCTGTGATCGAAGTGATCTGCGCCGCTCCAGCACCTAGGTGCAAGAGTTGAGGGATCGCCGACTCCTCCATAGCCTTTGCCAGCGGGGCGGCACAGTTCTCAGCAACGCCCGCCAAGTCGGCCGAACTTGGAACTTGCGCCAGCGCACTGGCCGGTGCGAACAGCAAAATTAAGAGTACATCACGGGCAAGCTTGTTCATCTTGTTGCCTCCACGTTTCGAACGTGGGCAGAGCATAGCCTCTAGGTCACATTCCTGATCGGGCACTTTGCATCGTGCTGCGTCCGCCGTGCAGCCCTCGCGCCCCGATAGCTCGCGCATCAGGTCGGTGGCGCTGGCGAGCAATTCAGGGTCAAGAAATTGCGCAGTGCAGCGCAGTTTTTCAGGCGTCATTCAACAGATCATCAAGGGTCTGCCGCTGCTCCCGCAATGCCTCGGTAGCCCAGCGCAACAGAGCGCGTCTTTCCGCGTTGAACATGCCATGCTTCGCGCTGTTAGTGGCCGCGCGGGCTTTCCCGTCCACTGTCCTCGGCCCCGTTGAGCGCCCTCACGGTTTCCACCGTTGGATTGCCTCGCGCGCGGGCGTATTGGTCGCAAAATCCGGCGGTTGTCGCTCGGCTTGATTTCCGCTTGATTAACAATCAGTTTTTCAAGTTGCCGCCCATGGCTGCCGACCTCCGATCTCGTTCAGCCAGGCGTCGAACTCTGCCGGTGTGATGCGTTTCCTTGCCGCGCTGATGTGGGCATCGATCTTGCTGCGATACATGGCGGCAAGGCGTTCGGTGTCTGCGGCCATCTTTCGAAAGTGCAGAACAGCATCGCGGTGGTTTTTCAGGGCGAACCGAACACGATCTGGATGTGCAACAAGCCGGATCACATCGGCGGTCACGGCCTGCGATGCGGTGTCAGCTTCCAGGTCAGCCCGATCATCTGGTGGTGGACTGAGCGCGGCCAGCAACTCGGCCTTGTGGGCGCGAATCTTCTGCCGTAGTTCGTCGGTCAGCCGCCCTTTTGGTGTCACACGCAAGCCATCGGGTGCAGGGTCGAGCGTCAACCCAGCGGCGCGGATTTCTTCAAGCAACGTCGCGGCAATCATCAGAGCACCTCGCTTTCGTCGTCGGAACTATCGGGGGCGTCGGTGCCGTCGTTTTGGCTAAGGTGCTCAAATTTGCCTAAGGTGCTCAACAATTTTTCTTGAGCATCTTTGGATTCTTTGAGCACCTTAGGCGGTGTGAGAGGTAGCGCCCATGTCCACATTCCATCTTTTCCCGCGCCGCCTTCGCGTTTTGGTTTGACGCCTAGCGCATCTTTTGCGCGCCGGATCGTTGCCGCGCTGTAACCCGCCTCGCGTGCATCGGCCATGACTTGCTTGGACGGAACCGCGCCATCCTTTAGCAGGTCGCGCAGGAACCCTTCAGCGTCAGATAGGGCGCTTCCCTCGCTGGTGTCGGTCGGTGTCTCGGCCACGGCCAGCAGGTCGCGTGCTTCGCCTTGCAAGGTCTCGCCCCAGCCGATGCGCTGCCCGAAGATGCCCGGTGCGACTTCGACCTGCTCCAGAGCGTAGGCGAAACCTCCGCCATCCGGGCCTAAATTCGACTTGGCGCGAACGAAGATTCTGCGGGGTGGTTCGTCTCCTTCGGCTTGTTCCTTGGCGGCCACAAGCACCATGCGAGCAAGTGCGGCGTAGGCCAGACTGCCGGATATGCGCTCTGTGACTTCACGGCCTTGTGTGCCCTTGCTGAAGTGGTGAATCCCGATCACCGTACAGCCCAGGCGGTCGGCCATATCCACCACGGATTGCAGCGAGCGCCGCACCTCGTTGTTGCGGTGGTTGTCGCCTGCGACTGCTGACACAATCGGATCAATCACCAGCAGGCGCGGTGCAGTGAGCTTTGCGGCTTCGGCTTCCAGCAGCGGCATGTCGCGTGCCGGGTCGAATGCGTCGCCATCGCTGACGCCTTGGACGAAGTGAACCCTGTGCATATCCGCACCAGCAGCCTTCAGCCGGGGCGCAAGCGTCGTTGCTGGGTCGTCCTCGCCACTCCAGATCAGCACGTCTCCAGCGTCACGGCAAGGCCAGCCATCTGGCCACCTACCCGCCGAGGTGACAACGGCAGCGAGTGCCATTGCAATCGTCGTCTTGCCGCAGGAAGGTGCGCCACCCAGAATGACGAATTTCCCGGCAGGCAGAAAACCACGCCAGAGCCACCTCACGGCTTCCATCCGCACCTGGTCGCCTCGGAGTAGCTGAACGCTGGGCGTGTCCTTGTTGGGCTGCTCTACAGCCATCGGCAAGGCGCTCATGCGGCCACCTCCACCAGCCACGCGGCCAGGTCGTTGAAGTCAGAAAGCGATTCAGGCGCTCCCTCCGGCCATACCGGGCGGCAGAGCTTGCCGTGAACTGCGCCAGCGGCTGCGCGTGCCTTGGTCATTCCAGGATTGCCTGCTGTAAGCCGGTCGTCGTCGGCAACGATCACGATTTCAGCGGCTGGATATGTGGCGCGAATCGCCACGGCTACCGGCTCCAGATTTCCTGCGTCCACAGCGGCCAGAACTGCCGCGCCGGGAAACTGTGACGCGGCGGTCATGGCGGTGGCGAAGCCCTCGGCAATCACGATCAGACCAGCAGGTAGCGAACCGGCCACGATGACGAAGTGTCCACGTTTTGCGCCGCCTGAGAGCATCCGCTTGGTGCCGTCCGCGCTGACGTATTGCAGGCTGCGGGTGTTGCCGTCGATGTCCTCGATCTTGAGCACCAGCAAGCCGTCTTGCTGCCGCGCGTTACCCGGCTCGACGCGCTTGCGCCGCAGATAGGGATGATCCGGGGATGCCGCAGCGGCTTTCGACCAGAGCATTGATGCGCGCTCGGCGGCGTGCTGCTGCTCGACCTCGCGCTGGCGCTGCGCTTCGGCCTTGGCCTGCCGGATGGACGCATAGAAGGCATCCTTCTCGGCGCGACTCATGCGCGCGGTGGACTTGCTCGACCAAGTGCAGGTCGCC
>JAJZUN010000508.1 GCA_021848555.1 Pseudomonadota bacterium
CTTCGGGTTTTGAGGCTCAGATTTTTTTGCCTATGGCATAATTAGCGGTTTGGGTGGTTAGCTCAGCGGTAGAGCACTGCCTTCACACGGCAGGGGCCACAGGTTCGATCCCTGTACCACCCACCAAGACATCGTTCCGGGGAGTCCCCGGAAGACCAGAGGCCCTAGAGAAATCAACTCTCTAAGGCCTTTTTTCGTTCCCGGCAGTGCCGCAGAGTCACTGGACAACCCGCGAGTCGCGGGGGTACATTCGTGGGGTACATCGACAACCCAGGGGGTACATCCCATGTTGACCGATACCGCGATCAAGAGGGCCAAGCCCGGTGCCAAGCCGGTGAAGCTCGCCGACGAGCGGGGGCTGTACCTGCTGTTGCACCCGAATGGCGGCAAGTACTGGCGGCTGAAGTACCGCTTCGCCGGAAAAGAGCGCCTGCTCGCGTTGGGCACGTATCCCGATGTGCCCCTGGCCTCTGCGCGCAAACGGCGCGACGAGGCCCGCGAGTTGCTTGCCGCTGGCGTGGATCCCGGCGCCGCCAAACAGGCTGAGAAACTTCGCCAGCGCCAGGCCGCCGCCGATTCATTGGAGGCTGTGGCGCGGGAGTGGTTCGACCGGCACCTGTCGAGTAAGGCAGTAAGCCATCGAGACAAGGTCGTTCGTCGGCTGGAGCGTGACGTGTTCCCCTTTATCGGGCACCGCCCGATTGCCGACATCAAAGCCCCGGAAATCCTGGATGTCGCGCGCCGGGTTGAACGGCGCGGTTCGTTGGACACCGCGCATCGCGTGATCCAGAACATCGGCGAGGTGATCCGCTATGCCATCGCCACGGGGAGGGCCGAAGGCGATCCGACGCAGGCACTGCGAGGCGCTTTGCCCCCGGTGCGCCACACCCACTACGCGGCCCCGACGAACGACCCCGCAGCCGTGGGCGGCATCTTGCGCATGTTCGATGGCCTGACGGGGCAAGCGCAGGTGATCGCAGCAGTGCGACTGCTCCCGCTGCTGGTGAGCCGTCCCGGCGAGCTGCGTGCGATGCGCTGGGAGCATGTGGACCTGGATGCGGGCGTGTGGAGCTACCGAGTTACCAAGACCGGAATCGACCACATCATTCCGCTGTCGCGCCAGGCCGTGGAGATCCTGCGCGAGCTGCATCCGCTGACTGGGCACCTGCCGGCAGGGTGGGTATTCGTCGGTGGTCGTACCCCGCTGAAACCCCTATCCGATGCCGCGATCAACGCCGCGATGCGCCGCATCGGCATCAACACGCAAGAGGAGTTGACCGGGCACGGTTGGCGCGCGCTGCTGCGTACATTCGGGCATGAACGCCTAGGCATGAAGCCCGAGGTGATCGAGACTCACATTGCGCACAAGGCTCCCGACGCATCACGGCTGGGCAACGCCTATGCACGCATGCGTTTCATAGACGAGCGGCGCGCCATGATGCAGAAGTGGGCTGACTATCTTGACCAGCTCAAGGCGGGCGCGCATGTTGTCCAGTTGTCGGGGGCGGCAGCCGCCTGACTCCGTTTTGCTCGGCCTAGGTTACGGCTGATCTCCGGAGCCGAAAACCCGCTGCCCCTGGCGAGCGGGCCGAACATCCCGCAGGGGGGCAGAGGGAAGCATGGAAAATAAGCAGTTACCCGCCGACGACAATTTCAGCAGCATGACCCGCGAAGAAAAGGAGCAGGAAAACAAGCGACTGCGGGATGAGCTTGACACATTAGCTGAGAAGCTCGCGGAAAGGCGCGTTTATTTTCTTGAAAAGGCATTCCACGAGCAGAAGCGAGAATTGATGATCGCCATATGTGAAGGCGTGCTAAAAAACGCTGTTGACGGCAAAGAATCGCTGCGCGACTTGTTTGAGCCAGACTTACGGAGAATGAGAGGATTTGGCCTGCATGGAGACGACTACGAAAAGCGAAATGAGCGTGAATATGGCGAATTAGCCTCGCTGGTAAAAATGTCGCTAAGCAACGCCCCTACGAAAACCGAAGGCGCAATTACGTTGCGCGACTATATAAAGCGCAATTTTGCCTCATTCAACGTGCAGAATTGCCTATACCTTGGGGCCATCACGAGGGATCGAGTCGCAAATTTCTGGGACTTTTGCGAGGGAGCTTTCGCGCAAGCCGAAGACATGTTGTCAGGCCTAGTAACTGAATGCACACAGAATATTTGCAGGGGGCTCCCCCTCTATGAACGCATCCCTGAGGGCGACGGCTACGCCCTGGCGGATGAGGGCGCCGATTTATATGCATACCTTCGAGAGCGTGGGCGCCGCTACGACGTTGTAAGCTCAAAGCACATACCAGATTGGGCAGATCATTACTACGTGCAGGCAAGCGACATTGATCTGTTCAACACATTCTTTCGATCACATTGGGACATGAACGAAATCGAGATCGAAAGGATGCGTGTGGCATATCGTGCGGCCGTATCAAAGGAGCGATCCTCAGGCGCCACGAAAGGCATAGCAGCGAAACCCAGCGGGGCAACCTTCGATGGCCTAATGCGAGCCATCGCCGAGTTTCCGAAAAAATACCCTAATTACGAAATATCTGCGCCAAAACTAGACGCCGATGTGCGGCCATGGCTGAAAGCATCCGGATATGCAGGGAACGAACGCGAGGCGGCGACGTTCGGCACCATCATCGCCGAAACCTTCAAGCTTCGCCAAACAGAATAATTTGACATGACATTCAACCGTCAGGTTGGTCCAGTAGCCTGACACTAGGGTGGTAGCGATTGTCAGGCGATGCCATTTGCCTGACGCCCAGAATCGCTGAAAAACTGCAAGGCATCACTCCCCGAGGATGCCATGCAGCCCAACGAAAAGCCCAGGCGCACCCGCGCCAGTTACGCCCCCGTCGCGTCCGGCCTGACGCCCGACGCCCGGATTAAGCTCCCGCAGATCATCGGCGACCCGAAGGCGAATCCGCCGCTTCCGGGCATCTTCCCGGCAAGCCGGACACAGCTCTATCGACTGATCCAGCAAGGGCGCTTCCCCGCCCCGCTCAAGCCCTTCCCGGGCTGCCGTGCCTCCTACTGGCGCTATGGCGACGTGCTCGCCGCGATCCGCCGTATGGAGGACGAGGGGCAGCGCGCAAACTACGCGACTCCTCTTGAGCGGAAGCGCCGCAGGGCTGGACGAGTGGAGGCGCAATGACGCGACAAGCTGATTCCGTTGTGGCACTGGCCGTGCGCGTGCATCATGGCTAAGAAGTCCAAGAAGGCCCCGACCGAGAGCGTATCGGGCCGCTACGCACCGATTCCGCACAGCCTGTTGGACAGTGCCGCATTTCAAGCCTGCGGACACATGGCGAAGGCCCTGCTGTTCGAGCTGGTGCGCCAGCACAACGGCAGCGACAACGGCCACCTGCGCCTGTCTCGTACCTGGCTGGCCGCGCGAGGCTGGAAGTGCGTTGCATCCATCGCCAGCGCCCGCGACGAGCTGCTGCGCAACCGCCTGATTGTGCAGACCCGGCACGGCGGGTTGCGCA
>JAJZUN010000509.1 GCA_021848555.1 Pseudomonadota bacterium
GCCGCGCTCCAGCCGGGTGCGGAATTTGTCGCGCTCCCCGGTCGAATAAGCCGAATCGAACACCTTTCCCAACACGCTGCGTATCGGGCTATCCGTTATCTTCGCGCGGTTCTCGGCCCAGTCGGTTTCCATCACGCCGACCTGGGGGTTCTCCGTCTTGATCAGGAAACCCAGCCCCTGCCAGAATTCCTTCACCATCGGCCAGATTTTCTCCGGAGCCTCCGGCACCACCAGCCAGCGCTCGCTGCCCGCGCGTTCGATGTGCACCTTGGCCACGTTGGGCAGGATGTCCGTAGAGCCGGCGCGCACGGTGCCGGAGCGCTCTGCGTTATAGGTGGACAAGGTGGCCGATCCACGGGCAGCCACCTCGGGTAAGGCATAGCGGTCGTCGCGCGAAGGTGTAGTCAGGTCCGGCGGCACCTCCAGCCGCGGCAGCTGCTTCGACTCGGACTTATATTTTATTTTGTCACCCTGGACAAAGTCCTGCACGCTGCTGCAACCAGCGAGCAGAGCGAACAGCACGACATAAACTGCATTGCGCTTCATATGACATTACCCTCGACGAATAGCACCCGACTTAACTGCCTTAAGGCGCCTGATTTTGCGGAGCGCGAGGGGAACCATCCCCTCGTCGGTTTCTCTGCTCTTAGCACTGACCGTGTTTCACCTGGATGCCGGCCTGACGCATCGCAGCTCTGACTGTTTCATGAAAATTTTCCGACAACGGTACCAGCGGCAGGCGGATTCCGGCCTTGATCAGCCCCATTTGCGCCAGCGCCCACTTCACCGGAATCGGATTGCCCTCGACGAACAGTTTGGTATGCAGGCCGAGCAGGCGGTTGTTGGCTTCACGCGCACGCGCGATATCGCCCGCCAGGGCCGCAGCGCACATTTCCTGCATCAGCCGCGGGGCGACATTGGCGGTGACTGAAATCACGCCATGGCCGCCCATCAGCATCAGCGGCAGGCCGGTTGCGTCCTCGCCGCTGTAGACCGCGAACTCCTTCGGCGCGCGCCGCAGCAGATCGCTGCCGCGCTCCAGGCTCGCGGTCGCATCCTTGATGCCGATGATATTGGGAACCTCGGCCAGACGCAGCACCGTGTCGTTTTGCAGGTCGGCAACCGTGCGTCCGGGAACATTGTAAAGAATCAGCGGCAGATCGACCGCCTCGGCAATGGCGCGAAAATGCCGGTACATGCCTTCCTGCGTCGGCTTGTTGTAATACGGCACGACCGACAGGCTGTACTGCGCACCCGAGTGTTTGGCCGACTCGGACAGCTCGATTGCTTCGGCGGTCGAATTGGCTCCGGTGCCCGCTATCACGGGCACCCGCCCTGCGGCGTGTTCGACCGCGATGCGGATCAATTCCTTGTGCTCGTCGAAATTCACCGTAGGCGACTCGCCGGTGGTGCCGACGACGACTATGCCCTGCGTACCCTCGGCGATATGCCAATCGATCAGGCTCTTGAAGCGGCCGATGTCCAGCGCACCATCTTCAAGCATGGGGGTGACAATCGCAACCAGGCTTCCGCTTAACATAAACGCTGTCCCGTGAGGAAAATGTTTGATTTTAACGCATTACACCCGCTGCCGGGATAGATAAATGCCCAGGAACAGCTTAAATCAGCCTCTCGCGCGCCAGATCCAGCCGGCAGCCCTCGATCCCGCCGTTGACCGCACAAATGCGCTGGATCAGCGCCGGCTTGGGCAGCTCGACCCGCCCCTGTTCGAAAGCAAGCACCTGCAAGCGCCCCTGCACCCATTGCAGCAGTTCCTGCGGACGCAGCAGAAACTCAGGGTTAGACGGGCGACCGAGCTTTTCGTTTCCGAGCGCGAAAGTCTCATAAATCAATACGCCCTGCGGGCGCAGCGCGGCCAGCAGTTCGGGCAGCAACGGCCGATGCAGGTAATTGGTGACGACGACGCCGTCGAAGCATCCGGCGGCGTAGGGCCAGGGCGCGCCTTCGAGATCCGCGCAGCGCGTCGTCACCCGCGCGATTCCGGCAAGCGCGGCCAGCGACGCACTGTCGCGGTCGACCGCCTCGACGCGGTAGCCCAGGCCGGCCAGGTAGCGCGCATGCCGTCCCTGGCCGCAGGCGAGATCGAGCACTGCGCCGCCGGCGGCGATCAAAGCTGCGAAACGGCAGACCCAGGCCGAGGGAGCGAGCTGCTCATGCTGCGGCAGTGGCACCGGCATTTACGCGCTACCGGGTTCGGAGATCTCGATCAGGTTTTGATCCGGATCGCGCACATAGACCGAGCGCAGCGCAAAGCGCGCGCCGGTGCGCGCCACCGGCCCGAGCTCGATCGGTATGCCGGCTGCATGCAGCTGCGCCATCACCTGGTCCAGCGGCCGGTCCGCGAGAAAACAGATATCGAGCGAACCCGGCGTCGGATGCGCGGCGTAGCCGTCGGTGACGGTGCTTTTGTCGTGAATGTTGATCTTCTGCTCGCCGAAGCGCAGCGCGCGGCGCCCTGCGCCGAAGCTCTCCAGCTTCATCCCCAGGACACGGGTATAGAAATCGATGCATTTTTCCGCGTCGCGCGTGGTCAGCACCAGATGGTCCATGCTTTTGATCATGTTTCGTCCAAGTTCCCAGTTTCAAGTGGCGATGCGCCGCAAGCGGGCGCACATGCTACGACCAGCTGCGGCTCATGCCCCAATAATGGTGCCAGCCGCCTGCGGGGATCATGCCGAGCACCAGCGAAACGGCTGCCGCGATAAGCATAAGTATGATGACCGCGGGAATCGCGGCGATCGCCCATTTGACCATCAGCACCACCATGGACCAGAACGGAATCTTGATGTCGGTCACGACCACTTCACGCCTGTCTTCGGCCATGCGCAAAATCCTCTAAGAGTCTATTGCAAAATGAGGGGATATCCCCTACGGGGACTTCCTTCGGGGCGCCTCCCCTCATGCTCCCCTAAATCGGACGTTGCAAAATTCATTTTGCAACGGGTTCTAAATGGCTTGCACAATCATTGCTTCCAGGCCCGATCCAATGCTTCCTCGGCCTTGTGCAAACGGGCACGCGCCCGTCGCTGCCTCTGCTCGGACAGGCCTGCCTTCTTCTGCTCCTGCTCAAACTGCTTCTGCAACGGCTCCAGCGCTTTCCTGGTGCGCTCCATCTGCTCCACATCGGCCTTATGCTCGGCTTCGGCTTGCCTGTATTCCCGGCGCGCATATTCCACCGCGCTTTGCTCCACGGCAACGTCGCGCGCGGGCACTTGCGCCGCCGCGGCGAACAGGATCAAGGCGGTGACCACCCGAATTCTAAGCATGTCAGCCCCTTCTCAAGAAATCCGCGATGGCGACCGACACCAGGGCCGGATCACATGCCGCAGTTTAGTCCGGCCTCTGTGCCGTTGCCAACGTACGCGGTGGACCGAACGGCCCGGGATGGCCGGATAAGCCTGAGCCTCGGCCCGCTCTCATGCTGCGCTGAACCAGCGCGGCCTGCCGCATCTGCGCGCGTCACGCCAGGGGGC
>JAJZUN010000510.1 GCA_021848555.1 Pseudomonadota bacterium
GTTATTCCGTCTTTATCGTCCTGGCCCTGCTCTGCGGCTTCGGCGGCGGCAACTTCGCCTCGAGCATGGCGAACATCAATTTCTTTTTTCCCAAATCGCAGAAGGGCACGGCGCTGGGGCTGAACGCCGGCCTGGGCAACCTCGGTGTGTCGCTGGTGCAATTTGTCGTGCCGCTGGTGATTACGGCCGGGGTGTTCGGTGCCCTCGGCGGCGAGCCACAGGTCTGGAGCAAGGGCGCCGAAGTCAAGCAGATGTGGCTGCAGAACGCGGGCTTCATCTGGGTTCCGTTCATTTGCGTGTGCGCGCTCGCAGCCTGGTTCGGCATGAACGACCTCGCCAGCGCCAAGGCATCGTTTTCCGATCAGGCGGTGATTTTCAAACGCAAGCACAACTGGATCATGTGCTGGCTCTATCTCGGGACCTTCGGCTCGTTCATCGGCTATTCGGCCGGCTTCCCGCTGTTGATCAAGAGCCAGTTTCCGCAGATCAACGCGCTGTCCTACGCCTGGCTCGGTCCTCTGGTGGGCGCGCTGATCCGTCCCCTGGGAGGATGGCTGTCGGACAAACTCGGCGGCGCACGCGTGACGTTCTGGACGTTCAGCGCCATGGTGGTGGGCGTGCTGGGCGTGTTGTACTTCCTGCCGCAAGGCGGGCAGGGCGGCAATTTCTACGGCTTCCTTGCGACCTTCATGGCGCTGTTCGCTGCCGCCGGTATCGGCAACGGTTCGACCTTCCGCATGATCCCCGTCATTTTCATGAACGAGCGCCAGCGCGAAGCTTCCGGCAAGGGCAAGGCGGCTGAGGAACAGGCGGTGCGCGACGCGAACAAGGAGGCGGCGGCGGTGCTCGGTTTCTCCTCGGCGATGGCGGCCTACGGCGGCTTCTTCATCCCGATGAGTTACGGTATCTCGATTTCGACGTTCGGCGGGCCGGCATACGCGCTGTATATGTTCATCGCGTTCTACATCACCTGCATCGCCGCGACGTGGTGGTACTACTCGCGGCGCAACGCTCCCATGCCTTGCTGAGCGCGACTGTGCGCGCCATCGACGCAATTCAATCCATGCAGAAAAGAGGACAACCATGAGCCATTTTCTAGACCGCCTCGGCTACTTCACCCAGGAGCGCGAGAGCTTTTCCGACGGCCACGGCCAGGTGACGCGCGAGGACCGCGGCTGGGAGGAGGGCTACCGCCAGCGCTGGCAGCACGACAAGATCGTGCGCTCCACCCACGGGGTCAACTGCACCGGCTCGTGCAGCTGGAAGATCTACGTCAAGGGCGGCATCGTCACCTGGGAGACGCAGCAGACCGACTATCCGCGCACGCGTCCGGACCTGCCCAACCACGAGCCGCGCGGCTGCTCGCGCGGGGCTTCGTATTCCTGGTACATGTACAGCGCCAACCGGGTGAAGTATCCGATGGTGCGCGGCCGCCTCTTGCGTGCCTGGCGCGAAGCGCGCAAGTCGCTCGGGCCGGTGGAGGCCTGGGCCACCATCGTCGAATCGCCGCAGGCGTCCAAGGACTACAAGTCGCGCCGCGGGCTCGGCGGTTTCGTGCGCTCGAGCTGGGACGAGGTGAACGAAATCATCGCCTCGGCCAATGTCTACACCATCAAGAAGCATGGACCGGACCGTGTGGTCGGGTTTTCGCCGATACCGGCGATGTCGATGGTGTCCTATGCCGCCGGCAGCCGCTATCTGTCGCTGATCGGCGGCGTGTGCATGAGTTTCTACGACTGGTACTGCGACCTGCCGCCGGCGAGCCCGCAGACCTGGGGCGAGCAGACCGATGTGCCGGAATCGGCCGACTGGTACAACTCGACGTTCATCATGGCCTGGGGCTCGAACGTGCCGCAGACGCGCACGCCCGACGCCCACTTCTTCACCGAGGTGCGCTACAAGGGTGCCAAGATCGTCTGTGTCACCCCGGACTACGCCGAAGTCTCCAAACTCGGCGACCTGTGGCTGCACCCCAAGCAGGGCACCGATGCGGCGCTGGCGATGGCGATGGGGCATGTGATCCTGAAGGAATTCCACCTGGATAAGCCCTCGGCCTATTTCCAGGACTATGCGCGCCGCTATACCGACATGCCGCTGCTGGTGAAACTGGTCAAGCGCGACGGGCGCTACGTACCCGACCGGTTCGTGCGCGCAACGGACTTTTCCGACAAGCTGGCGCAGGCGAACAATCCGGACTGGAAGACGGTCGCTTTCGACGAGCGCTCAGGAAAGGTGGTGGTGCCGAACGGCTCCATTGGTTTCCGCTGGGGGCAGAGCGACGGCAAATGGAATCTGGAGCAGAAGGAGGCGGGAGGAGAGGAAGCAAAACTATGTCTGTCGCTGATCGACCGGCGCGACGAAGTCGTGCCGGTCGCCTTTCCTTACTTCGGCGGCATCGTCAACGAGAACTTCAAGCATAACGAGCAGGGCAAGGACGTGCTGCTGCGCAACGTGCCGGTGAAAAAGCTGCTGCTGGCCGAAGGCGAGGCGCTGGTGGCGAGCGTATTCGACCTGCTCGTCGCCAACTACGGCATCGACCGCGGCCTCGGCGGCGGCAACGTCGCCAGCAGCTTCGAGCAGAACGTTCCCTATACGCCGGCGTGGCAGCAATCGATCACCGGCGTCAAGTCCGCCGACGTGATCCTGGTCGCACGCCAGTTCGCCGACAACGCCGACAAGACCCAGGGCAAGTCGATGGTCATCATCGGCGCGGCAATGAACCACTGGTATCACAGCGACATGAATTACCGCGGCATCATCAACATGCTCATGCTGTGCGGCTGCGTCGGCGTATCCGGCGGCGGCTGGGCGCACTACGTGGGGCAGGAGAAGCTGCGGCCGCAGACCGGGTGGACCGCACTCGCGTTCGCGCTCGACTGGCATCGCCCGCCGCGGCAGATGAATTCGACTTCATTTTTTTACGCGCATACCGACCAGTGGCGCTACGAAAAGCTCGAAATCAAGGAGATTCTTTCGCCACTGGCCGATCCGAAGGACTACACCGGTTCGCTGATCGACTACAACGTGCGCGCCGAGCGCATGGGCTGGCTGCCTTCGGCGCCGCAGCTGCAGACCAACCCGATCCAGGCGGTGAAGGACGCGCAGGCAGCGGGCATGGATCCGAAGGACTATGCGGTGAAATCGCTCAAGGACGGAAGCTTGCGCCTGTCCTGCGAAGACCCGGACCATCCGGCCAATTTCCCGAGGAACCTGTTCGTCTGGCGCTCCAACCTGCTCGGATCCTCGGGCAAGGGGCATGAATACTTTCTCAAGCATCTCCTGGGCACCACGCACGGGGTGCAGGGCAAGGAGCTGGGCACCGAGGGTGACCTGCGGGGCGGCGCCAAGCCGGAGGAAGTGAGCTGGCGCGAAGACGCACCCGAAGGCAAGCTCGACCTGCTGGTCACGCTGGACTTCAGAATGTCCACGACCTGCCTGTATTCGGACATCGTGCTGCCCACCGCCACCTGGTACGAGAAGAACGACCTCAACA
>JAJZUN010000511.1 GCA_021848555.1 Pseudomonadota bacterium
GAGCCATCGAGTTGTACCACCAGCCTGCGGTGATCTCGACCACCATCATCGCTGCAGTGATCCACATGACGATCCGCGTGCTGCGTTCGGCGGCTTCGCTGCCTGAGTCGAAGACGTGGTCGTGCATCCATTTCGACAGGTTTTCAGTGTGCATTCGTTTTCTCCATCAGGCCGCCATCATGTCAGAAACCCAGCTTCGCGCCAGCGCCCAGCAGCGTCGCGATGCCCAGCAACGCGAAGATCGCAGCCGCCACGGAGTGCACCAGCTTCATCGGAATCTTTGCCGCCAGTTTGTCACCGACGAAGACCGCAGGGACGTCCGCGATAAGCATTCCCAGGGTCGTCCCGATAACAACGAGCAGCGGAGCGGCATAGTGCGCAGCCATTGCCACGGTGGCCACCTGGGTCTTGTCACCCATCTCGGCTAGGAAGAAGGTGATCAGCGTCGCGCCGAACACACCGAACCGCTTGGCGATCTTGGTTTCCTCTTCCTCGATTTCGTCAGGGATCATCGTCCAAATGGCCATGCCGACGAACGACAGCCCCAGCACCCAGCGCAGGACTTCGGCACTAATCGAGGCAGTGATCCACGCGCCCAAGGCACCGGCGAGACCGTGGTTCAAAAGGGTCGCCACCAGAATGCCGGCGATGATCGGGATGGGCTTCTTGAATCGCGCGGCAAGAATGAACGCGAGAAGCTGGGTCTTGTCGCCGATTTCAGCGAGGGCGACAACACCGGTCGAGACGAGGAGAGATTCCATAACTGTTCCAAGGCCGGGCACCAGACAATTGACCACGACGCATCCCCGGCCATAGCAGAGGCGTAGTGGTCAAAGGTCTTGCCAAGCGTGGGAACCGCTTACGCCATGACCTGTTGGTCAAGTATGTTGACGTAAGCCTCTTCTGGTCGAAGAGCGGCTACTCCCCAATGACGCGACAAGTTTAACATTACCCGAGTCGAACATGATGTCTGCTTTGGCCGATTATGCAAAGTCGTTGATTATGGAAAGTAGCGAGTCGGAACGCACGCCAATAGCTGATTGGCAGCGGCAGGCGCGAATTCCGTCCTTCACATAATCACAGGGTCTTTAGGAAGTCGATCAGCGAGTCGGGTGCACGATAGCGCTGCACCTTGACCTCTGGCGCTTGAAGGCGTGCCAAGGCACGGTCCTTCATGGTCAGGTCGGCCTCGACGTAGTGGTGGGTTGTTAGCGGGCTTTCATGCCCGAGCCAGAGCGCGATTACGCTGATATCGACGCCGGCCTGCAGCAGATGCATCGCTGTGGTATGCCGGATCGTATGTGGCGAGACGTGCCGTTTTGCCAAGTCCGGATTGGTGCCGGCCGCTGCTTGAACCGCCAATCTCAATCTCAGAGCAACATTGGTGCGTGTCATCGCATGACCATTGCGGTTTGGCAGCAGGGGCGATGCCATCTCGAACTGCGGGTTCAATCTCAGCCAGGCCCGGACTGCCTTGACGGTCGAGCGCCACAGCGGAACGCTGCGCTGCTTGCGGCCTTTGCCATGCAGGTGGACGCAGGCAGCGCCATCATCGAGCACCACCTCGCCGACCTTGACCCCAGTGATCTCAGACACGCGCGCCCCGGTGTTGTAAAGCAGCAGGAACATCACATGGTCCCGCTGCCCAATCCACGTTCCATCCTGCGTATCGATCACCGCCAGCATCTCCTCGCGAGACAGATAGCCGAACATCGGGCGCTCGAAGCGCTTCACCGGAACGCCCAGTGCCCGTTCGATCACCTGTAGTGACGCCACGTCCCGGTGCGCAGCGAACTTCAGGAACGACCGCAGGGCCGCCAGGCGTGCATTGCGACTGCGCACGGAATTGTGCCGCTGGCGCTCCAGATGATCGAGGAAGGCCATGATGAGTTCCGGTGTGATGTCGGCCAGCGCCATTGTGACCGGCGACTTGCCCAGGCGCGATTCGGCAAAGCCGAGGAAGAGCACGAAGCCATCGCGATAGGCGGCGATGGTCTGCGCACTGAGCGCCCGCTGCTGGGTCAGATACTCGGCGAAGTAGGCTTGTACGAGTGCGGCGAATGAGGGGGATGCCTTGGGTTGCTTACTCATCGCTATCTCCCACAAGATCGGCGAAGCGCTCGAACTTGCCACCGGCCAGGGCCATCAACTCGGGAACGGCCGTGAGATACCAGTAGGTGTAGAAGATCTCGGCGTGGCCCATGTAGGTCGACAGCGCCAGCATCATCTGGTCGATGTCGGTGCCATCGGCATGCCAGAGCATCATGCGCCGGACCGCGAAGGTGTGGCGCAGATCATGAAGCCGTGGCGCCGCATGTGCGCCGCGATTCACCCAGCCCAGGCTGTCGCGCACCATGTTGAAGACACGATGAGCCTGACGTTCCCCGAGCGGCTGTCCCAGCCGTCGGCCACGACTACTGATCAGGAAAGGCATGTCGGCACTTGTGGCAACATGCTGCGAACGCTGCCGCCGGTAGCGCAGCAGTGCGGCGACGGTACTTGGGTGTATGGGCAGTTGGCGCGACTTGGCGAATTTGGTTTGCCGGATGATCAGCATCCCGTGCTTGAGATCGACATCGGCATTGCGCAGATGAATGGCCTCCGAGACCCGCAGGCCAGTCGAAGCCATCAGGCCGAACAGGGTTTCGTAGGTAGCCGGGCGGATGTTCCCCTGCGGTCCAATCCGACGGGCCGCTGCCAGCAATTCGACGATTTCGTCCTCATGGAAGATGTGCGGGGCGACACGTCCCGGCTCCGGACCAAAGGTCGATTCCTCCGGCACTTCGGTATCCGGTTCGAACTGCTTCAGGTAGCGGGCGAAATGGCGAACCTTCGCCAGACGGACGGCCCAGGTTGATGGGGTTTCGCGATGCCACCTGTCCTGGCGCGCCCAATCCACCATCAACTCAGCCGTCAGTGGCCCACGGTGATGCCGGTCGGCAACATAACGGGCGAATCCGGCCAGAAGCGTATCCCGCGAGCGCAGCTGGAAACCGAGGCGACGCCGCTCGGCAAGGTAGTCGTCGATTCTCTGCTGCAAGCCGATGCGCGTGCTCATGATGCGCTCCCTGGCCACGGCAGGGCAACGGCCGACAGCTTCGGCGTGTCGAGCTTGGCGTAGATCAGGGTAGTGTTCAGAGAACGGTGGCGCAGCACATCGGCCACCTCTTTGAGCGAACTGCCGTTCTCGACCAATCGGCACGCCAGCGTGTGACGTAGCGCATGCGAACGGGAATGCGTCAGGCCGATGCGTCGATATGCCCTACGTATCACACCCCGGATGGCGTTGGCGGTGATTGGTTGGTCGTGTGGTGCAAGGTGTCGAACGAAGATGGTTGGATTGTTGGTGGCGGGGCGCTCATGTTGCAGGTAGTCGGCCAGCGCCTGCCCAGTCGCCATCGGCAATGGCAAGATGTCCTGTCGCATCGACTTCGTGCTCCTCAGCGTCACCGTGCCGGCGCGCCAGTCGATGTCGCCAATCTTCGTTCGACA
>JAJZUN010000512.1 GCA_021848555.1 Pseudomonadota bacterium
CGCTCACCAACGACCCGATGGAAGCGGCCTGGATCGGCATCCACATGTGGAAGCAGGCCGTCGAGAAAGCCAAGACCACGGAAGTGGACAATGTGATCGCCGCGATGGCTGGCCAGACTTTCACCGCGCCCTCGGGCATCACCTCGACCATGGACGCGAAGAACCACCACTTGCACAAGTCGGTGTTCATCGGCGAAGTCAAGGCCGACGGCCAGTTCAACGTGGTATGGAAGACCAAGGGCCCGGTCAAGGCCCAGCCGTGGAGCCCGTTCATCCCCGAGAACGTCGGCAAGAAGGACGAGCCGATCAAGATGTCCCAGAAGTAAGCGCAGTACGGCAGGCTGCGGCGAGGCCGCGGCCTGCTTTCCCCCACCCCACCAAGAATGAGCATGCTGCGAAAAACGCTAGCGCGGGTCCTGTGCCTCGCCTCCCTCCTTTGCTCCGTGCATCCGGCCTGGGCTCTGCCCGCCGATCTGGTGCTGGCGGTGGCCGCGGGTGAAAGCGACGAGCGGGTTGCCGCAGTGAGCAAGCTGGTCGCATCCGGGGACGCGGGAGTCGAAACCTATTTTCAGGCGCTGCTCGACGGCGAAGTGCAGGTGGCCGGAGGCACGCGCGTGCTCATCGTCAAGGGCGCGCAGGGCATCGACGCCGCCAGCGGCGACAAGGTCGATCCGCTGCCCGCGGAACTCGAAGACGCGATTGTGAACAACCGGCTGCGCGGCGCGCTGGAGGCCGCGCGCAGCGCGCTCAAGCTGGCCTCGCCCGATCGCGGCGCGCGGCTGGCCGCGGTCAAAGCGCTGGAAGACGGCGCCGGCGAGGAAATGCTGCCTTTGATCGCCGCGGCGCTCGCGCGTGAAGCCGACCCGCAGATCAAGAGCCGGCTCACGCTGGTGCAGGCGGGCCTGCAGTTGAAAAGCGCCGATGCGGCCGTGCGCATGGCGGCGGTCAAGGCGCTCGCGCAAAGCGACAGCCCCAGCACCAAGACGCTGCTGCTCGGTCTCCTGGAAAAGAAGGGCGACGCTTACACCGAACCCGACGCCGCCGTGCGCGCCGAGGCGCAGGCTACGCTGAAGGCGGTCCAGTCGCGGCTTTCCGCCGGCGAGCGCTACAGCCAGATATTCACCGGCATCAGCCTGGGCTCCATCCTGCTCCTCGCGGCGCTCGGGCTCGCCATCACCTACGGCCTGATGGGCGTGATCAACATGGCGCACGGCGAGCTGATCATGGTCGGCGCCTACGGCACTTACCTGGTGCAGAACCTGTTTCGCTCGCAGGCGCCGGGCCTGTTCAACTGGTACCTCGCCGCGGCGGTGCCGGTCGCGTTCTTCGCCTCGGCGCTGGTCGGCATGCTGCTGGAGCGCAGCGTCATCCGCTTTCTTTACGGCCGGCCGCTCGAAACCCTGCTCGCCACCTGGGGCATCAGCCTGATCCTGATCCAGAGCATGCGCAGCCTGTTCGGCGCGCAGAACGTGCAGGTGGAGAACCCGGTGTGGATGTCCGGCGGCGTGGAAGTCCTCGCCAATGTCGTGCTGCCCTGGAACCGCGTCATCATCATCGGTTTCGCGTTTGCGGTGCTGCTGCTGGTGTGGTTCCTGCTCACCCGCACCCGCCTCGGGCTGTTCGTGCGCGCGGTGACGCAGAACCGCGGCATGGCTGCCTGCGTCGGCGTGCCGACCGCGCGCGTCGACACGCTCGCCTTCGGCCTCGGCTCGGGCATCGCCGGGCTCGCCGGCTGCGCCTTGTCGCAGATCGGCAACGTCGGCCCCGACCTCGGACAGACTTATATCGTCGATTCCTTCATGGTGGTAGTGCTGGGCGGCGTCGGCCAGCTCGCCGGCACGGTGTACGCGGCGCTCGGCCTGGGGATGGCGAACAAATTCCTCGAAGCCTGGTCAGGCGCGGTGCTGGCCAAGATCGCCATCCTCGCCTTCATCATCATATTCATCCAGAAGCGGCCGCAGGGTCTGTTCGCCCTCAAGGGCCGCATGGCGGAGGGTTGATGGGCCCGTATTTCAATTGTCATTCCGAGCAAAGCGAGGAATCTGCTTCTTTGCCGTTTCGAAAAGCAGATTCCTCGGCCGGCGGCCTCGGAATGACAAAATTGACGCTATCGGAAATATTCTAATGGGTCCCGTGGCATCCAGCATCAGCAAGCTCTACGGCCGCAAGGGCTGGATCGCGCTCGGGGTGTGCGCGCTGATACTGTTCGTGCTGTTTCCGCTGGCGAATCTGGTTCTGGCCAAGGGAAACCCGTTCCACATCTCGGACTACACCGTGGCGCTGACCGGGAAAATCATGTGCTACGCCATCGTGGCCGTGGCGATGGACCTGATCTGGGGCTATACGGGAATACTTTCGCTGGGCCACGGCTTGTTCTTCGCGCTCGGCGGCTACGCCATGGGCATGTACCTGATGCGCATGATAGGCCGCGAAGGCCAGTACCAGAGCGACCTGCCGGACTTCATGGTGTTCCTCAACTGGAAAGCCTATCCCTGGTACTGGAGTTTCACCGACCATTTCTGGTACGCCGCGCTGCTGGTGGTGCTGGTGCCGGGGCTGCTCGCCTTCGTGTTCGGCTTTTTCGCCTTCCGCTCGCGCATCAAGGGCGTGTATTTTTCCATCATCACCCAGGCGCTCACCTTCGCCTTCATGCTGCTGTTTTTCCGCAACGACACCGGCTTCGGCGGCAACAACGGCTTCACCGACTTCAAGCGCATCCTCGGTTTTCACATCGCCACCTCGGAGACGCGCATGGCCTTGTTCATGGCGACCGGCGCGATGCTGATCCTCACCCTGCTCGCCGCCCGCGGCATCGTCACCTCCAAGCTCGGCCGGGTGCTGACGGCGATCCGCGACGCCGAATCGCGCGTGATGTTCTCCGGCTACAACCCGGTGCACTACAAGCTCGCCATCTGGACCGTGTCGGCGGTGATCTGCGGCATCGCCGGCGCGCTCTACGTGCCCCAGGTCGGCATCATCAATCCGAGCGAAATGTCGCCGGCGAATTCGATCGAGATCGCGATCTGGGTGGCCGTCGGCGGGCGCGGCAGCCTCATCGGCGCGATCCTCGGCGCGGGCCTGGTCAACGGCGCGAAAAGCCTGCTGACCGTCGCGTTTCCCGAATACTGGCTGTTCTTCCTTGGCCTGCTGTTCATCCTGGTCACCCTGTTTCTGCCGCAGGGGGTGATCGGCCTCGTGCAATCCTCGCGCGAGAGGCGCGCATGAACGCCGCGATCAGCGAGCCGGATTCCTTCGGCGGCGGCGCGGCGGCCGGAGGGCGCGTCCTCGCGCCCGGACTCGACGTCTCGCACAAGACCATCCTGTATCTGGAGGACGTCAGCGTCAGCTTCGACGGCTTCAAGGCGCTGAACCAGCTGACGCTGGACATCGACGACGGCGAGCTGCGCTGCATCATCGGCCCCAACGGCGCCGGCAAGACCACCATGATGGACGTGATCACCGGCAAGACCCGGCCGGACGCGGGCACGGTGT
>JAJZUN010000513.1 GCA_021848555.1 Pseudomonadota bacterium
CGCGCATAGCCGCTGGTGCAAATCAGCCGGCCCGACAGCCGCGGCACCGCGGCCGCGAGTTCAGTATTGTCGAATATATCCAGGCTGAAATGCGCACCCATGCCGGCGCGCAGCACTTTGGGCGACCAGGCGAAAGCGCAACCCGGGGACAGCAGCACGGTGCGGATGCCGGCCGCCGCGGTACTGCGCAGGATGGAGCCGAGATTGCCCGCATCCTGGATGTTTTCCAGCATCACGCAATGTTCTATCTTCCGCGGCAGAGGGCCGGGCTGGGGCGTGCGTATCAGCGCGAGGACGCCGGTCGGCGTCGCAACTTGTGCAACCTCGTCGAACAGGCTGTCCGCCAGCACCAGCAAGGCCTGCGCGTCGACGCCCGCGGCGAGCCGGCTGGCTTCCGCCTTGCCGGCCGCCGTTTCGCTCAGGATCAGCTGCTCGGGCATGCCGCCGCTCGCGCGATAGGCTTCGATCAAATGCATGCCGTCGAGCAGCGCGAGGCCGGCTTTACGCCGCTCGCGCGTAGACGCCGCGAGCTGACGCAGCATTTTGAAACGCGGGTTCTCGCGCGAACGAATCAGCTTCAGCTCTCGTTCGCGCATGTGCGGAATCCGGCGAAAATATCGTAGCGTTCCGGCGTATAGAAATTGCGCCAGGTGTTGCGGATCAGGCGCGCCGGCGTGGAAAAGCTGCCGCCGCGCAGCACCTTGTGCGTGCCGAACCAGGGTGCGGAGTATTCCTTGTAGGGATCGGGTACGAATCCCGGATAGGGGGCGAAGGTGCTGTCGGTCCACTCCCATACATTGCCGATCAGCTGACGGCAACCGTGCGCGCTGGCCCCGTGCGGCAGCCCATCGACCGCTGCGGGAGCGTCGCCCTCGAGGTTGGCGTGCTGCGCTTCGGGCAGCGCCTCGCCCCAGGGATAGCGGCGTTTAGCGCCGCTGTCGGCGCAGCTGGCCGCGATTTCCCACTCCGCTTCGCTCGGCAGGCGCCGGCCGGCAAAACGGCAATAGGCCTGCGCCTCGTACCAATTCACATGCGTGACCGGCTCGTGCGGCGGCAGCGGCAGCCACGTAGCGAAGCGGCGCAGCTGCCAGCTTCCTTCGTGCTTGCGCCAATAGCGCGGTGCCTGCACCCCGCCCTGGCGCACCCAGCGCCAGCCGGCTTCGGACCACAACTCCGGCCGCAGATAGCCCTGGTCTTCGACGAATTCGAGATACTGCGCGTTGTCGACGCAGCAGCGCGCGATGCGGAACGGCCGGACGTCGACAGGATGCTCCCATTTCTCGTTGTCGAACACGAATCCTGTCGCGCGTCCGGCGCCGAGCAGGTAGCGCCCGCCGGCAACACAGACATCGCCGTGCGCGGCTGGCGCGACATCGCCGGCTGCAGCGCTGTTCGCGGCCCGGCGCTGCAGCTGCGGCGCGGCATACCCCAGGGTCTGGCGCATATAGTGAAAGGCTTCCGCATGCATGTCCTCATGCAATGCGGCCAACTGCGCGAAATAGGCGAACTCCGCGTCGCCGGACTCGCGCTGCATGCGCTCCTGCACCAGGTCCAGCACGCGGTCCTGATAGGCGAGCGTGGCCTCGAGTCCGGGCAAAGGCAGATCCCAGCGCGATTCGTGGGCAATCGCGGCCGAGTCGTATAGAGCGTCGGCGCCGGGAAGCACGGAGTCGGCGAGCGCGCCGTCGCCGCGCCAGCGCAGGCACCAGCGCTCCTGGAACCAGGCGATGTGGCCGAGTTCCCACAAGAACGGGTTGACGATCGGCAGCCGCGGGCCCATCAGCTGTGCGCCGCTCAGGTCCCGCGTCAGCGCGCGCGAGCGCGCGCGACTCGCGCGCAGCTGCGCCGCGTGATCCACACCGCTGAATTGCTCTATGATATTCATGTTCGATCGGCAAGCCGGCGCGACAAGTCTAACCTAGAGCGGCATCAACATGAAAATTGCAATCGTCACTCCGGCGGCGGCCGGGTCGCGCACCGGCAACCGGCACACGGCGCAGCGCTGGGCCGCGATGCTGCGCGCGGCCGGTCACAAGGTGACGCTGGCGACGGACTGGAACGCGCGCCCGGCGGACGTGCTGCTCGCCTTGCATGCGCGCCGCAGCCATGATTCCGTCCTGCGCTACCGTGCGGCGTATCCGCAGGGAAAACTGGTCGTGGTCCTGACCGGCACCGATCTGTATCGCGATATACGCTATGACGCGGGCGCGCAGCTGTCGCTGAAGCTCGCGCAGCGGCTGGTGGTGCTGCAGGAAGAGGGTCTGAAGGAGTTGCCGCGGCAATTTCGCGCCAAGACGCGCGTGGTGTATCAATCGGCGCAGGTCAAGGTCAAGGCCGATCCGCCGGCGAACAAGTTTCGCATCTGCGTGCTCGGCCATTTGCGCGAAGAGAAAGATCCATTCCGCGCCGCGCTGGCGCTGAAACTCATCCCGGCGCAGGAAAACATCGAATTGGTACATTTGGGCAAACCCATGTCGCCGGCTATGGCGGCGCAAGCGAAGGCGCTGATGGCGCAAGAGCCGCGCTACCGCTGGCTAGGCGCAGTGCCGCATGGACGTGCGCTCAACTGGCTCGCGCGCAGCCGGCTGATGGTGATCAGCTCGCGCATGGAAGGCGGCGCGAACGTGATCGCGGAGGCGGCATGCGCCGGCGTGCCGGTGCTGGCGTCGGCCGTTCCCGGCAATATCGGCATGCTGGGTACAGGCTATCCCGGGTATTTTCCCGTAGGGGATGAAACGGCGCTGGCCAAATTGCTGACCAAGGCCATGCGCCATCAGGCGTATTACCAATCGCTCAAGCGCGGAATCGCGGCGCGGCGGCATTTGTTCCGGCCGCAGAGCGAACAGGCCGGCCTCCTCCGCCTGCTGCGCGAACTCGGCTGATTCCTCGGACTGCTCCGGCGGAGCGGTTCAGTCCTGCAGCAGCTTGCGTATCGGCGCGTAGCTGCGGCGGTGGATCTCCGACACGCCGTGCAGCGCCAGCGCGGCGAGATGCGCGGCAGTCGGATAGCCTTTGTGCCGATCCAATCCATAGCGCGGATAGAGCTGGTGCAGGCGCAGCATTTCCGCATCGCGTGCCGTCTTGGCCAGTATCGATGCGGCGGAAATCGCCGGGACCGTGCTGTCGCCTTTGACGATGGCCCTGACCGGATAGGAAACAGCCGGACACTGCTTGCCGTCCACTAACACTTCGCCCGGCGCTACGTTCAGCTGCTCGACCGCGCGGCGCATGGCGAGCAGGCTCGCCTGCAGGATATTGATGGCGTCGATCTCGGCCACCGAAGCCGAGGCGATCGCCCAGGCCAGCGCGCGGCTGCGGATTTGCTCGGCGAGTTCCTGCCGCCGTGATGGGGACAAGGCCTTGGAATCGGCCAGACCGGCGATGTGCGCGGCCGGGTCCAGGATCACCGCGGCGGCATACACCGGTCCGGCCAGCGGCCCGCGTCCCGCCTCGTCCACGCCGCAAATCAGGATCATGCGGCCGCGGGC
>JAJZUN010000514.1 GCA_021848555.1 Pseudomonadota bacterium
GGTGCAGATACTGCCGCCACCGGCTTCGAAGCAGATGACACAGGCGCTGATGGAGGTTGCCGATCTCGTCGTTATCACCGGTTCGCAGGACAATGTGCGGCGGGGCTATCGCAGCGGCACGCCGGCGATTGGCGTGGGCGCCGGCAATGTTCCGGTCATCGTCGACGAGACCGCCGATCTCGATGCGGCAGCCGACAAGATTGCGGCCTCGAAGACTTTCGACAATTCAACGTCATGTTCCTCAGAAAATTCGCTCATCATCGTTGATGCAGTCTATGAGCCCATGCTGTCGGCACTGGAGCGGGTAGGGGCGTATCGCTGCACGCCGGATGAGGCACGGCGGATCGAAGCCGTTCTCTGGCAGGGCGGCAAACTCAACCGCGATCTCATTGCGCGGGATGCCGCGGTGCTCGCCGAGGCGTTCGGATTGCCAGAGGCGGCGCGCAAGGCCCGGTTCTTCTTAGTAGAGGAAAGCGGCGTCGGGCCGGAGCATCCGTTTTCGGGCGAAAAGCTCTCCCTCGTTCTGACAGTCTACAGGGAAGCGGATATCGGCACTGCGGCCGCGCGGATGGGCGCCATTCTCGATCATCAGGGGCGCGGCCATTCCTGCGGTATCCACACCAGAGACACCGCGCGCGCGCGCCAGCTTGCCGAAACGCTCGATGTCGTCCGTGTGCTGGTGAATTTCGCCCACACTTTCGGCAATGGCGGCGGCTTCGACAGCGGGCTGGAGTTCACCCTGAGCATGGGTTGCGGGTCATGGCAGAAGAATTCGATCAGCGAAAACCTCAATTACAGGCATTTTCTTAACATCACCCATCTCGTCACCCCGATTCCGGAAGACAAGCCGAGCGAGCAGGAATTGTTTGGCGCTTACTGGGACAAATACGGCCAGTGACGGCCGGTAATGGAAGGATAACGGATGAACCTGCTTGAACACCACGCAAAAACGCTCGTTCTCGACCCCGCCGGCATCCCGTTGCTCGATGCGGTGTGGTGCGACACTACTACGGAAGTTACCGCCGCGGTGGAAAGGCTCGGCCCCTGCGTAGTGAAAGCACAGGTACCAACCGGCAAGCGTGGCAAAGCCGGGGGCATCCGCCTCGCGCATACGCCGCAAGAGGCGCGCGAAGCCGCCGAGGCGATACTTGGTATGACCATAGACGGGCATGTCGCTGATGCGGTGCTGGTCGAGAACCTCGCGCCGATTGCCCGCGAGTTCTATGCCGCCGTCCTGCATGAGCCACGCGAGCGAACGGCGCTGATTTTGTTCGCCGCCGAAGGTGGCATGGACATAGAGGAAATAGCTGCAAAGAACTCCGGCGCCGTGCGACGGCATCTCGTCGATCTAAACTCCGGCTTTACGTTGCCTGAAGCTCTGACGATGGTCAAAGGTCTGGGAAGCGGCGATGTGGAGCGCCAGGTCGCCGATATCCTTGTCGCACTTTATCAGCGCTACCGTGAAACCGATGCCGAACTCATAGAGGTCAACCCGCTGGCCGAGCTGAAAGATGGGCGCGTGATCGCGTTGGATTGCAAGTTCACTCTCGACGATGCAGCGGCGTTCCGGCAGCGCGAACTCGCCGATGCTGCGACCGCGGAAATGATGACGAAGCTGGAGGCCGAAGCGGCAGGTCTGGGTCTGAAATTCATCGAACTCGACGGCGATATCGGCATTCTTGCGAATGGTGCGGGCCTGACGATGACGACGATGGATGTCGTATCGTATCTCGGGGGTAGACCCGCCAATTTCCTCGAAATTGGCGGCGACGCTTACACCAAGGCGGAGCCGGCGTTGAAACTTCTGCTTTCGAAACCAGGACTCCGCGCGCTGGTGGTCAATTTCTGCGGCGCCTTCGCTCGAACTGACGTGATGACGCGCGGCGTCGTCGACGCATGGCAGGTCCTGTCACCCGGTATTCCGGTATTTTTCTCTGTGCATGGTACCGGCGAGGACGAGGCCGTGGCTCTGTTGAAAGAGGAGCTTGGCATTCAGCCCTTCGATCTGATGGAAGATGCGGTGTCTGCAGCGATTGAGGCAGCGCGATGAGCGACTTTCCTCTCATCCGCCGTGCCGACCGAGTTCTCGTTCTCGGCATGACGGGCAGCCAGGGCACGTTCTGGACGGAGCGCATGATCGAGACCGGCACGCAAATCGTCGCCGGCGTTAACCCGAGACGCGCGGGAACGACGCATCTTGGCCTGCCGGTGTTCGGCAGTGCGAAGGCGGCAGCGGCGGAAATACCGGTCGATATCGCGGTTATGTTCGTGCCGCCGCCGCTCGCCGGCGCCGCCGCGCTCGACGTTATCGATGCCGGAATACCCGGCCTCGTGATGCTGACCGAGCATATCCCGTCGCATGATATGATCGATGTCTTCGCCCGCGCAAAGGCGGCTGGCGTTCGTATCGTCGGACCCAACACCGCCGGTCTGGTGACACCGGGCGAAGGCTTCGTCGGCATAATGCCAGGCCATAACACCAACGTCTTCAAGCCTGGCCGCGTCGGCGTTATCTCGCGCAGCGGCAGCCTCGGCACGTTGATCTGCCTCAACCTTACTCGCGCGAAGTTCGGCCAGTCGAGCTTCATCGGCATCGGTGGCGACCCGATGATCGGCACCACGACCCGCGATGCGCTGTTGGCGCTGGATACCGACGACCGCACCGAGGCGGTGGTGATGGTCGGCGAGATTGGCGGCGGCATGGAGGAGGAAGCAGCACTTTACGCTGCCACGATGCGCAAGCCTGTGGTCTCCTTCATCGCCGGCCGCGCCGCGCCGCGTGGACGCCGGATGGGCCATGCCGGCGCGATCGTCGCTGGAAATGCAGGTGGCTATGCCGCCAAGCGTGCGGCGCTGGAAGCCGCCGGCGTCATCGTCGCCGATACACCCAGCGGCATCGTGCAAGCGCTGTCTACGAGCCTCGGCCCGGGCGGTGGGCGCAGGCTGGAGGAACCTTCAACGACCGGCTGAATACGCCGGCATAACGCAGAGGAACGTTCGAAATGACAACGATGGAGGAAAGGGTCGCGGCGCAGGCAAAGATCGCCGCACGGCTCGAACGGCTGCCGGTGACGGTACTGACATGGCGTATCGTCATCGTCGCAGGACTCGCGTGGTTCACCGAAGCCTTGAGCATCGGCTCGCTCGGGGTTTCGTTGCCGGCGCTGCGCGAGACGCTGCATCTGACCCCCGGCGATGTCGGTGCACTGGTCGCGTTCCAAACCTTCGGTGTTGTCATCGGGCTCATTCCGGCTGGGCGCCTAGCGGACCGGCACGGTCGTAAACGGGTGCTGATCGGCGGCATTGTCTGGTATAGCGTATTCACCTTTCTTTGCGGCCTCGTGCCGGGATATCGCACGCTGCTATGGGTCCGTTTCGGGGCAGGCCTGGGGATGGGGGCGATCTTTCCGCTGCCTTATGCCATCGTCAGCGAATTTGTCCGAAAGCAGCACCGGACGATGTTCAACGGCTGCATGGATGCCTGCCTT
>JAJZUN010000515.1 GCA_021848555.1 Pseudomonadota bacterium
CCCTCGAGCGTGAACTTCGCCCTGCTCAATCGCGGCAAGCGTTCGGTCGCGGTCGACCTCAAGGCCGCCGATGCGCATGTGCGCCTGCGGCCGCTGATCGAGCGCGCGGACGTGGTGATGGAGCAATTCCGGCCCGGCGTGATGGACCGGCTGGGCCTGGGTTACGCGGCACTCGCAGCGATCAACCCGCGCATCGTCTACTGCGCGATCACCGGCTACGGCCAGTCCGGGCCCAAGGCGCAGGTGGCGGCGCACGATCTCAACTATGTCGCCGAGGCCGGGCTGCTCGGGCTCGCGGCGGGCGCCGACGGCGCGCCCATCGTTCCGCCGGCGCTGATCGCCGACATCGCCGGCGGCGCCTATCCGGCGATGATCAATATCCTGCTGGCGCTGCGCGAGCGCGACGCCAGCGGACGCGGCCGCAAGCTCGATGTGGCGATGGCGGACAATCTGTTCACCTTCATGTATTGGGCGATGGGCAACGGTCTGGCCGCGGGCGCCTGGCCGGTGCCGGGGGGCGAACTGGTCACCGGCGGTTCGCCGCGCTATCAGATCTACCGCACCCAGGACGGCCGGTTTCTCGCCGCGGCGCCGCTGGAGCAGAAGTTCTGGGAGAATTTTTGCGCTGCGATCGGGCTGGACGCGCAATGGCGCAACGACGCGCGCGACCCGCGCGGCACGCGTGCAGCGGTCGCGCAGTGCATCGCATCGCGGACCGCCACCGCCTGGCGCGAGGCGCTGGCGGGCAAGGACGTCTGCTGCGCCGTCGTGGCCAGCGTCGAGGAAGCGCTGGCCGATGCGCATTTCCGCGCGCGCGGGCTGTTCGCACAGCAGCTCGCGCTGGACGGGAAGGCCATCCCCGCGCTGCCGGTGCCGGTCGATCCCGCCTTCCGCCGCGAGACGGCGCTCGGTTATCCGGCGCTGGGCGCCGACAATAAACTCATCGAACATGGGGGTGCAGCGTGAACGAAACCCGCGCCTTGGCCGAATTCGTCGCCGGCCTGCGTTACCAGGATCTGCCGCAGACTGTGGTCGATCAGGCCTGCCGCATCCTCGCCGACACCCTGGGCTGCGCACTCAGCGCCTGGAAGGAAGATCCGGAGAAGTCGCGCATCGCGCTGCAGATGGCCCAGCTCTACGCGAGCGACCAAGGCGCGTCGGTGATCGGCGTCGGCGGCGTGAAATCCCAGGCCGCGTTCGCGGCGCTGGCCAACGGCATGCTCGCCAACGCGGCCGACAACGACGACACCCACAAGCGCGCGCTGCTGCACACCGGTTCGGTGGTGGTACCGCCGGCGCTGGCACTGGCTGAAACTCGAGGATTGACGGGGCGCGAGCTGATCCTCGCCCTGGTGGCGGGCTACGAAGTCGCGGTGCGCGTCGGCATGGCGGTGATGCCTACGCATTACCGTTTCTGGCACTCGACCGCGACCAACGGCACCTTCGGCGCCGCGGCCTGCGCGGCCAGGGCCCTCGGACTGGATGCGGACGGCGTGCAGCGCACCCTGGGCCTCGCGGGAACGCAGGCCGCCGGACTCAATACCTTTTTCGAATCCGGCGACATGACCAAGAGCATCCATCCCGGCAAGGCGGCGTTCAACGGCGTGCTCTCGGCGCAGCTCGCGCAATTGGGCGCGACCAGCCCGCCGGCCATCCTCGAGCATCCGAAGGGCTATCTCAACGCCTATTCCACCGAGCCCAAGCCGCAAAAACTCATCGAAGGCCTGGGCACGACCTGGGAGATTCTGCAGAACGGCTTCAAGTATTTCCCGTCGATACTGGCGAGCCATTCACCTATCCAGGCGACGCTGGCGATAGTGCGCAAACACGCGATCGACCCGTCCCAGATCGCGCGCATCAGCAACGAAACCTACAACACGGTGAAAAGCCATTTTTCCAACAAGGACGTGTCCAGCGTCATGGCGGCGCGCGTGTCGGTGCCCTACTGCATCGCGATCGCGGCGATCGACGGCGAGCTGACCCAGGCGCAGTTCTCGCCGGCGCGGATCAACGATCCCCTGGTGCGCGAAGTGTTGGCGCATACCGAAGTCGTGGCGGATGCCGAACTCAACCAGCTCTATCCGGACAAGTTTCCGGCGCGCGTCACCATCACCTTGAAAAACGGGAAATCGTTTCAGGAAACGGTGCTGTTCCCCAAAGGCGACCCGCAGGATCCTTTGAGCGCGGGCGAAATCGAAGCGAAATTCCGCGACAACGCGACCGCGTTGCTCGGAGAGGCCCGCGCCGGCGAACTGCTGCAGGCGGTTTACGCGCTGCCCGAGGCGCGCAATGCGGACCGGTTGAGCGGGCTGCTGCACGCCTGAGCGTCGAACGACCGGGAAGAGTCATGTGCGATAGCCGCGAAATGAAACCCGGGAGCGGCTGGCGCGGCTGGATGGATCTGCCCGCGCCGCGGCCCTGCGTTCCCGCCGGAGACTGGATCGACCTCAGCTGGCCGCTGTCGCCGACGGTGCCGCGCATCGCGTCGTTTCCGCCGCCGCGCCTAGAGCGCATCGCCTCGATTCCGGAGCGGCCGCTCAACATCACCGAGCTGCAGATGATTGTGCACACCGGCACCCACGTCGACTCGCCACGCCATTTCTACGACGACGGGCCGGCGTTCCAGGACATACCCCTGCAGCGGCTGATGGGGCAGGGCGTGATGTGGCGCATGGACTTGCCGCTGTATGGCGTCATCGAGCCCGCGCTGCTCGAGAGTATGCGGCCGCGGCTCATGCCCGGCGACATACTCGCCATCGACACCGGCGCCAGCGCACGCGTCGGCACGCCCGACTACGACCGCCACGCCTCGCTGTCGGTCGCCGCGGCGCAATGGCTGGTGGAACAGCAAGTGAAACTGCTCGCGGTAGACATGCCCACGCCCGACGTGGCGCTGGATCAGCGGCCGGTAGGCTTCATCTGGCCGGTGCACCGCGTTTTGCTCGCCGACGGCGTGCTGATCGCCGAGCAGGTCACCAATCTCGCAGCGCTGGCCGGCAGGCGGGCGGAGTTCATGTTCTGTCCGCTCAACATCGCCGATTGCGACGGCGCGCCGGCGCGGGTATTGGCGCGCGCGATCGCGGACTGAGTCCGCGGCTGCGGGCGAGGCGCGCCGCTCCCGCGGAGCGTCAGGAGAGCGTTGCGCCGCCGCGCCGCGTCAGGTGCAAAGCCGCGTCTGCCACCATGCGTTCGACGATGGCCGCTGCCGGTTCGATGGCGTGGATCAGTCCCGCCGCCTCGCCAAACCAGACGGCCGTATGGTCAGGATCGCCTGCCGCGAAGGCCTGCCGGTAGCGGGGTCCCTCGATGGCGAGATTGGCTTCAAGCTCGTCTTCACGGCCATGCCAGCGATCGGTGAACCCCGACTTTGACACCTCCGAGTAACACACCCCTCGGAACGCCGCATGGCATAAGGCTTTCAGCGATATTGCCGAAATCGGTGTGTATCTAGGCGGGGAAGATGCTCAATCCAGATTCAAGATCGGTT
>JAJZUN010000516.1 GCA_021848555.1 Pseudomonadota bacterium
GTTTCGCATAGGCAATGGGGCCGGTTTCTCCGGCGATCGCATCGACGCACCGGGCCCGGTGGTGGATACGCTGATCGCGCGCGGCGGACCGGCGGCGATCTTTTTCGAGGTGCTGGGCGAGCGCACGGTCGCGCTGGCGCAGCTGGAGAAGCGGCGCGACCCGGCGCGCGGCTACGAGCCCATGCTCGAGCGCCTGCTCGAACCTATCCTGGAGAAGTGCGCGCGCCACGGCGTTAGCATCGTCGGCAATTTCGGCGCGGCCAATCCGGCCGGCGCGGCGCGCGCGATCGCGCGCCTGGCCGAACGCCTCGGGCTCGGCGCCTTGCGCATCGGCGTGGTCGAAGGCGACGACATACGCGCGCATATCGACATCGCCAGGCTCGACGTCTACGAGGCCGATGCGGCGCTGGATCAGGGCGGCAGCGAAATCGTTTCGGCCAATGCCTATCTGAACGCGCAACCTATGGTCGAGGCGCTGCGCGCCGGCGCGCAAATCGTGGTCACCGGGCGCTGCGGCGATCCTTCGCTGGCGCTGGCGCCGCTGATCCACCACTACGGCTGGGCCGCGGACGACTGGAACAAGCTTGCGCTGGGTTCGGCCGTGGGGCATTTGCTCGAATGCGGCTCGCAGGTCACCGGCGGCGTGTATTACGACCCTGGCTACAAGGACATTCCGGATCCGGCGAATATCGGCTTTCCGATCGCCGAGGTCAGCGCGGACGCGCGCATCGTCATCACCAAGGCCGACGCCACCGGCGGCCTGGTGAACCTGCAGGTGGTGAAGGAGCAGCTGATTTACGAAGTGCACGATCCGGCGAATTACATCACGCCGGATGTGACGCTGGATTTTTCCGGCGTCAGCCTGCGCCAGCTCGGCACCGACCGGGTCGAGGTGCTGGGCGTGCGCGGCAAACCGGCGCCGGAGCGCCTGAAGGCCACGGTGTGTTTCGAAGGCGGCTGGCTGGGCGAGGGCGAGATTTCGGTCGCCGGGCCGAACTGCCTGGCGCGTGCGAAAAGCATCGCCGAGGTGCTGCTCGAGCGCCTGCGCCGGCGCAAACTAAAAGTGCAGACCCGCGTCGACCTGATCGGCATCGCCAGCGTGCACGACGACGACAGCGGGACGCTGTGGCGTTCCTACACCGGCCCCGAACCCGCCGACATCCGCGTGCGCCTGGCGGTGGCGGGCGCGGAACACGACGCTGTCGATCAGGCGGCGCGCGAAGTGCTCGCGCTCTTGTGCTGCGGACCGGCCGGTTCGGGTGGCGCGCGCTGGCGCACCACGCAGCGCATCCGCACCCAGTCCTACCTGGTGCCGCGCACGAGCGTGCAACCGCGGGTAAGCGTGAAACCGGCTGGAGAATGGCTCTGATGGCCGATCTCGACGAACTGGTCACGGTTCCGCTGCACGCCGTCGCGCACGGCCGCGCCGGCGACAAGGGCAACCGGCTGAACGTCAGCGTGATTCCTTATCAGCCCGAAGCCTACGCGCTGCTGGCCGAACAGCTGACGCCGGAACGCGTGCTCGCGCTGTTCGCCCACCGGCGCGCGGCGAAAGTGACGCGCTACGACTTGCCGCTGCTGCACGCGTTCAATTTCGTCATCGACGACGTGCTCGAAGGCGGAGTGAACGGCAGTCTCAATCTGGACGGCCACGGCAAGACCAATTCGTTTCGCCTGCTCGGCTTGATGGTGAACGTGCCGCGCCGGCTGGTGCGCACTCCGGCGGGGAAAACCGCGATCTGATCAGTCGGGATCGAATGTCGAACTCGCGGTCGGTTCAGGCGGCGCGCCTCAATTCGTAGCCGCGAATCAGCACGTCAGCCGGCAGATCCAAATTCGATGCGAGCCTGCGAATCATCTCCAGGGTAAGCGGGCGAACGCGATTCAGCACCTCCGCGACCCTGGCGCGCGAGCCGATGTAAGGTTCAAAGTCTTTTCGCGTCATCCCGCGCGCTTCCATGACGTGCTGCAGAAAGTCGATAGGATCTGGCAGCTCGATCGGATAGTGCTCGCGCTCGTACGCTTCGACCAGAAGCGTGAGCACTTCGAGCCGGTCGCCTTCGGGCGAGCCGCTGGGCGCCTCCCAGAGTGCTTCGATTTCTCTTAACGCTGCCTGATGCTCGCGTTTCGTTCGGATCGGGCGCAGTGTCATTTTTGTCACCTCAAACGGTTGCGGCATCGATCTTGTCGTATTCACGGTGCGTACCCACGAACCTGATGAACATCATTCCCCGGTTGTAGTGCACCGCCGCCACCAGGCGGTAATCGTTGCCCTTGATGTTGAACACCATGCGGTTGTTCGCAACCACGCTTGCGTTCCGGTACGCCGCCTTGATATCAGCCGGACGTCGCCAGTCAGAACGGCTTGCCAGCGTGTACCAGGAGCGCAACGGCATTTCGGCGTCGGCATGCCTTTTCCAGAAATCCCGCAACGCGGCCAGCGCGATGATCCGCATGCGAGTACTTTACCATGTTCCCAAAACGGGAGCAATATCGCCGGCGGGACGACGAGGCCGGTTAGGGGCGATCTGTCGTCACGCTTTTGGCGCCGCCCTCATGCGCGCCAGCCGCGTCGTGATGATCGCTTCGGCCTCGGCGACGATGCGCGCCACCAGTTGGCCGCAGGTCGGGATGTCGTGGATCAGGCCCTGGATCATGCCCGCCGACCAGATGCCAAAATTGGGGTCGCCTTCCTCGTAGACCGCGCGGCCGCGCGCGCCGGCGACGAGATGCCGGACGTCGTCGATGGTGGCGCCGCCTTTCTTCTCCACCGCCAGCACTTCCTGGCTGACGCTGTTGCGCGCGACGCGCGCGGTGTTGTGCAGCGTGCGGAATATCAGGTCGGTCGAGCGCTCGTCGTTGGCGACGATCTGCTCCTTGATTCTCTGGTGAATCGGGGACTCGACGGTGCACATGAAGCGCGTGCCCATGTTGATGCCTTCGGCGCCGAGGGCCAGCGCGGCGGCGAGGCCCCGGCCGTCGCCGAAACCGCCCGAGGCGATCATGGGGATGCTCACCTTGTCGGCCGCCGCCGGAATCAGGATCAGGCCCGGTATGTCGTCCTCGCCCGGGTGGCCGGCGCACTCGAAGCCATCGATCGAGATCGCATCGGCGCCGATCTTCTCGGCTTTCACCGCATGGCGCACCGCGGTGCACTTGTGGATCACCTTGACGCCGTGTTTCTTGAATTCGGCGATGTGCTCCTGCGGGTTGTAGCCCGCGGTCTCGACGATTTTCACGCCCGACTCGATGATCGCCTGGCGGTACTCCGCATACGGCGGCGGCTTCAACGCGGGGAGTATGGTCAGGTTGACGCCGAAAGGCCTGTCGGTCAGGTCGCGGCAGCGCTGGATCTCTTTGGTCAGATCCTCGGGTGTGGGCTGGGTCAGCGCGGTGATGAAACCCAGCGCGCCCGCGTTCGCCACCGCCGACACCAGCTGCGCGCGCCCCACCCACTGCATGCCCCCTTGCACGATAGGATGTTGT
>JAJZUN010000517.1 GCA_021848555.1 Pseudomonadota bacterium
GGCGCGCGCTCCTGGTGGAATACGAGGTACAGCGTCGGCAGCACCAGCAGGGTCAGCAGCGTAGCCGAAATCAGGCCGCCGATGACCACCACGGCCAGGGGTTTCTGCGTCTCCGCGCCTATGCCGTGGGAAAGCGCCATGGGCAGCAGGCCCAGCATGGCCAGCAGCCCGGTCATCAGCACCGTGCGCAGGCGCACCAGCGAGCCCTCGAGCACGGCCTGCACCGGCGTGGCGCCGGCGTTGCGCAGCTGGTTGAAATACGCGACCATCACCACCCCG
The DNA here is from genome assembly GCA_021848555.1 of Pseudomonadota bacterium. Next base: position 280 of record JAJZUN010000517.1, read on the forward strand.
TTGAGCACGGCCTGGCCGAACAGCGCGATGAAGCCGATCGCCGCCGACACCGACAGGTGGATGCCGGTGAACAGCAGCGCGAATATGCCGCCGACCATCGCGAACGGGATATTGAGCACGATCAGCGCCGCGCTCTTGAACGAGCCGAACGCGTCGAACAGCAAGAGGAAGATCAGCAACACCGAGACCGGCACGATGATGGCGAGCCGCGTCATCGCCCGCTCCTGATTCTCGAACTCGCCCGACCAGGTAATGCTGTAGCCCGGTGGCAGCCCGCCCAACTTTTCCACCCGCTCCTTCATGTCGGCCACCACGCTGCCCATGTCGCGATCGCGGATGAATATGCCGATCGACTGCACGCGCTGGCTGTTCTCGCGGCTGATGTTCTGCGCGCCGCTCACGCTCTTGAATTCGGCCACCTGGGATAGCGGCACGTACTGCCCCGAGGGCGTGGACACCAGGATGGACTGCATGCGTTCGAAGGAGCGCTCTGGCTCTTTCAGGCGTACTGCCACCGGAAAACGGCGCTCGCCTTCCCATAGCTGGGTCGCGGCCTTGCCGCCGAGCGCAGTCTCGATCACGTCCTGGATGTCGGTGACATTGAGCCCGTAACGCGCGGCGGCGGCGCGGTCGATGTCGATGCGCACCTGCGGCAGCTCGCCCAGGCGGTCGATGAACGCGCGGCGCACGCCGGCGACGTTGCGCACCGCGGCCAGCACCCGCTTCGACTCGTCGCGCAATATGTCCAGATCCGGACCGAACACCTTGATCACGATCTGGCCGTCGATCTGCGAGATCGATTCGAGCACATTGTCGCGGATGGGATAGGAAAAGCTCGGCTCTATGCCGGGATAGGCGAGCAGGTTGCGCTCCATTTCGTCCATGAGGTCGAAGCGGGTCAGGCCGTGGCGCCACTCGGCCTCCGGCTTCAGGTCGACCAGAAATTCGGACATGTTCACCAGCTTGGGATCGGTGCCGTCCTCGGGCCGGCCGGCCTTGGACATGACGCTGCGGACTTCGGGCACCTTGGCGATGGCGGCGCGGAACTTCGCGTTCTCGGACTGCGCTTCGCTCACCGAAACACTCGACGGCAGCGGCACGTTGATCCAGATCGAGCCCTCGTTGAGTTCGGGCAGGAACTCGGTGCCGAGCCTGGGTGTCACCGCCAGGCTCGCTGCGAGCGCGGCCAGGGCCGAGCCGATGACGATCTTGCGGTGCGCGATCGCCCAGGCGAGCGAGGGCTGGTACATGCTCTTGCACCAGTGCACCAGCCAGTTGTCTTTTTCCGGCAGGTTCTTGCGCAACAGCCAATAGCACAGGAGCGGCACCAGCGTCAGCGACAGGATCAGCGAGCCCACCAAAGCCGAAGTCACCGACCAGGCCATGGGCGCGAAAATCCTGCCCTCCTGGCGCTGCAGCGTGAAAATCGGAATATGCGCGGCGATGATGATCAGCATCGAGAACAGCGTCGGCCGGCCCACTTCGACCGCCGCTTCGAGGATCTTCTGCAGCCGCGGCGTGCGATCCTGCGAGGTCTCGGATAGTTTGCGGAATACGTTTTCGACCACGATCACCGCGCCGTCGACGATGATGCCGAAATCCATGGCGCCCAGGGACAGCAGGTTGGCCGGTATGCCGACGAAGGTAAGGCCGAGGAACGTGGCGAGCAGCGACAGCGGAATCACCACGGCGACGATGGCCGCCGCGCGCAGGTTGCCGAGAAACAGCAGCAGCACCAAGGCCACCAGCAACGCACCCTCGGTGAGATTGCTGAACACCGTTTTGAGGGTCTTGTCGATGAGCCAGGTGCGGTCGTAGAAAGCCACCGCTTTCACGCCCTTGGGCAGCATCGAGGCGTTGACGAAGTCGATTTTCTGCTTCACGCCGGCGAGCACCTGGGACGGGTTCTCGCCCTTGCGCATCAGCACGATGCCGGTGACGACGTCGTCGTCCCGGTCCTCGCCGACGATGCCCTGGCGCGGCACCGCGCCTATGCTCACATCGGCGATATTCTTCACCAGCACCGGCACGCCGTTTCTTTCGGCCACGACGACGTTGCCGATGTCGTCGGCGCTGCGCAACAGGCCGATGCCGCGGATCAGATACTGCTGCCGGCCTTGCTCCAGATAGCTGCCGCCCGCATTGGCGTTGCCGCGCTCGAGCGACGAAAACAATTGTTGCAGCGTCACGTTGTAGTAGCGCAGCTTGGCGAGGTCCGGATTGACCTCGTACTGCTTGAGCAAACCGCCCAGCGTCACCACATCGGCGACGCCCGGCACGAGCTTGAGCTGGCGCATCACTACCCAGTCCTGCAGCGTGCGCAGCTCGCGCGAGTCGTAGCCCTTGCCCTTGAGGCGGTAGCGGTAGACCTCGCCTATCGGTGTGGACAGCGGCGCCAGCTGCGGCGTGATGCCTTCGGGCAGTTCCGCCTCGCGCAGGCGCTCGCTCACCTGCGTGCGCGCGAAATAGGCGTCGGCGCGATCGTCGAACGTGAGGATGATGAACGACAGGCCGAACTGGGTGTGCGAGAACATGCGCACCGTATTCGGCATGCCGGCCAGCACCACCTCGAGCGGAATGGTGACTTGCTTCTCCACCTCCTCGGCCGCGCGCCCGGGGTAGAGCGTAATCACCGTTACCTGGGTGTCGGTGACGTCCGGAAACGCCTCCACCGGCAGCGCCTTGAACGCGGCGATGCCGCCGCCGATGAACAGGATCATCCCCAGCACGACGAACAGCGGCTTGTGCAGGGCGAAGGAAACTACACGCTTGATCATCGCGCAGTGGGTCGCAGTGCTCCCCTCACCCTAGCCCTCTCCCCGCGAGCGGGGAGAGGGTTGGGGTGAGGGTGGGAAGTTGTCAACGTCGCTATTCATAGGTCACGCATTCCGCCCGTCAACCGCGCGCTATTCGCCGGCAAGCTCATTGGCCATGCGTTGCAGCAACAGACTGCCTTCGACCACCACCTTTTGCCCAGGTGCCAGCCCTGAGACCACGGCTATGCTGCCGTCGGCGCTCGCGCCGGGCTTGACCTCGACCCGGGTGTAGCTGCCGGGCGCGTTTTCGATGAAGGCGTAATACTTGTCGCCGGCGAGGAACACCGCCTTGGCCGGAACCGTCACGCCGGGTACGGTGCCGATGTCGATCTCCGCGGTGACGAACATCTCGCCTTTGAGTTTGCGCTCGCGGTTGTCCA
>JAJZUN010000518.1 GCA_021848555.1 Pseudomonadota bacterium
CATCACCATCAACCGCCCCAAGGTGTAGAACGCCTTCAGCAGCAACACCTCCGAAGAACTGATCCAGGCCTTCGGCAAGGCCGGCTGGAACCGCGACATCGGCGTCGTCGTGCTGACCGGCGCCGGCGACAAGGCGTTCTGCACCGGCGGCGATCAAAGCGCGGACGCCGAAAACGGCGGCTACGGCGGGCGCGGCACGATAGGCCTGCCGGTGGAGGAAATGCAGAGCATCATCCGCGACATTCCTAAGCCGGTGATCGCGCGCGTCAACGGCTACGCCATCGGCGGCGGCAATGTGCTGGTGACGCTATGCGACCTGGCGATCGCCTCGGACAAGGCGCAATTCGGCCAGGTCGGTCCCAAGGTGGGTTCGGTCGATCCCGGTTTCGGCACCGCGCTGCTCGCGCGCGTGGTCGGCGAGAAGAAAGCGCGCGAGATCTGGTACCTGTGCCGCCGCTACAGCGCCGCGGAGGCGCTCGCGATGGGCCTGGTCAACGCGGTGGTGCCCCACGGCGAGCTCGACGCCGAGGTCGCAAAGTGGTGCGCTGAAATCATGCAGATGAGCCCGACCGCGATCGCGCTCGCCAAACGCTCCTTCAACCTCGACACCGAGATGATCCGCGGCATCTCCTCGTTCGCGATGCAGGCGCTGAAGCTCTACTACGACACCGACGAATCGAAGGAAGGCGGCAAGGCGTTTCGCGAAAAGCGCAAACCGGAGTTCCGCAGGTACGCAAAATGATCGTATTGACAGAACGCGCAGAATTTCATCGATGCCAATTTTCGGCAGGCGGCGCGTCGCGAGGCACGAGCCGTTAAACAGCCCGCGAAAGGTCTACCCGCGGGCGGTCCTTAGATATAAAAAAAGCCGGGCGAACGGCCCGGCTTTTTCAAGAATAACTGGTGTGATCAAGCGGCTTGAATCTTCGCTGCCTGCTTGCCTTTCTTGCCGTCTACGATTTCAAACGACACTTTCTGTCCTTCCTTGAGCGTCTTGAAGCCCTGCATGTTGATTTCGGAGAAATGCGCGAACAGATCTTCGCCGCCGCCGTCCGGGGTAATAAAGCCGAAGCCCTTGGAGTCGTTGAACCACTTCACTGTGCCGGTTGCCATATAGCGTTCCTTTAAAAGTTGAGAATTTCGGGCCTGGCCCGATCAATGTTTGAATCTCAAGAGTGAAAAGGACGTACCGCTCAGGGAACCGCTCTCAAGCACTTGAAACTAAACACTTGTGCGCGTTATACCTGCTAAACGCACGGCCGTCAAGGGGGGGCCTCCAAGGACGGGCCATGCGCACGGCATCTATCGGGCTGGAACGCAGAGGGTGCGGGAATGCGCGCCCTTCTTGCACCGCACCTTGGCTGGCGCGCATGAGGGAGATATCCCCTCATGCTGTAGTGCGCTCTTAGGTCCGCCGCTTGTACTCGCCGGTGCGGGTGTCGATCTCGATCTTGTCGCCGGTGGCGCAGAACAGCGGCACCTGCACCGAGAAGCCGGTGTTGATTTTCGCCGGCTTGAGCACCTTGCCCGAAGTGTCACCGCGGATCGCGGGTTCGGTGTAGATGATCTCGCGTACCACGGTGTTGGGCAGTTCGACCGAAATGGCGCGGTCATCGTAGAACACGACCTCGCACTGCATCCCGTCTTCGAGGAAATTGATGCCCTCCCCCATGTTGTCCTTTTCCACCTCGAACTGGTTGTAGTCGGCGTCCATGAACACGTACATCGGATCGGCGAAATACGAATAGGTGGATTGCTTGCGCTCCAGCACGACCACGTCGAATTTTTCGTCGGCCTTGTACACGTTCTCGCTGATCGACTCGGACAGCAGGTTCTTGAGCTTCATTTTCACCACGGACGCGTTGCGGCCGGACTTGCTGAACTCGGCCCGCTGCACCACCATCGGATCATTTCCGAGCATGATCACATTGCCTGCGCGGAGTTCTTGTGCGATTTTCATTTCAGTCGTCCTACACGAATTGATTTATCTATGAGACCGTTCAGAATTTACCGAATCGGCCTCTGGTTAGGGAAGTCATGAGGGAAACCGCCCCTCGTCGTTTTGCAGATGGCTATAAAGCTCTCTATTTTAACAGATTTTCGCAAAACTGCGCAAGATTATTTGCGAGATTGCCGGTTCGGGCCAGGCCCGCGGCCCAGTCCTTCGCATGCGCCTCCAGCGCCAGCCTGTTTTCCCAGAAGTTCGGCCACGCCGCTTCGACCGCCGCATCGTCGCCCTGGTTCCACGCCTCCCACAACTGCCGGACAGGCGCGGCGGCCTCGGGCGCCAGTCCCGCGCCATACAGTCCGAGAAAGGCCTGCAGCTTGGGCCAATGCGCCCGCTCCCGCTGCGGGTAAATCTGCCAAAGCAAGGGCCGCGCGGCCCACTGTGCGCGCACGAACGAATCCTCGCCGCGCACCAGGTTCATATCGCAGGCCCACAGCAGCCGGTCATAGCGATCCTGATCGACAAACGGGAACACCTGGACTTCCAGGCTGCCCTTGCGCACTGACCTTCCCGCGGACAGGGTTCCCGCTCCGAAAAAGGAAGCCAGCGCTTCCGTCGCCGTTCCTTCCGGCACTAGGCAGCGCACCGGCGCGGCGCCCGCCGACCAGGCCAGCAATAAGCCGGCGATCGCGCCCCCGGGGTAACAGAACAGGGAAAACTGCAGTTCGCCGCTGCGTGCGGCCGGCAGGCTCATATCGTCCCAGAAACGCGCCTGCTCTGCGCTTTCGCGCTGGAACCGCTCGCGCGCCTGCGCCAGACCCGGCTCGATCAACAGGCCGCCGGTGCCGGCGGTGAACCCGGGAAAGAAGAAATGCTTCACCAGGGGAAGGGAGGGGTGCGGCGAAGGCAGTCTGTGGCAGCCCTGAACCCAGTTCTCGGCGCTGAGATATTCGAGGTTGATCCATGCCGGTTTCCGCGGCCTCGCCGCCATCGCTGCGACATAGCTCGCCGGCGGATTGCAGGCGAAGGCCTCGACCACGATGTCGGCCGCCGCGACCTCGGGAAAGGGTTCGCGCCACCACCTGACTTCAACGCCTTGGCTGCGCTGCGACTCCAGGCCGGGCACGATGTCCGGGCAAATCCGGCGAAAGCTCGCCAGGTCGTCGACCCACAGGCGCACGCGCGAGCCGCGCCCGGCGGCGAGCTGCCGCGCCAGGCGCCAGCAAACGCCGATATCGCCGTAGTTGTCGACCACGGTGCAGAAAATGTCCCAGGTGCGGGTAGACGGCATCACGCAATTATGCACGTAGTGGAAACAAAGCCAGTTCCTCGGCCTTCTGCGCATCGCGAGGCACGAGCCTTGAAACAGCCCGCGCAAGCTTTACGCGCGGGCGGTCATCGGGTAGGAGGAAGGGTCACCCCTTCCGTCCTCCCACACCACCGGACGTGCGGTTCCGCATCCGGCGGTTCATTGAACACACTGGAGTCGTCGCACCGTATCGAGCAGCGACACCAGACCTAA
>JAJZUN010000519.1 GCA_021848555.1 Pseudomonadota bacterium
TCTGTCAATCCCAACTGAGCGCGCCTCCGGTCTGGTACTCGATCACCCGGGTTTCGAAGAAGTTGCGCTCTTTCTTCAGGTCTATCATTTCGCTCATCCAGGGGAAGGGATTGCCGGCCCCCGGATAGAGCTGCTCCACGCCGATCTGCTGGCAGCGGCGATTGGCGATGTAGCGCAGATATTCCTTGAACATCGGCGCGTTCAAGCCCAACACGCCGCGCGGCATGGTGTCCTCCGCGTAACGGTACTCGAGCTCGACCGCCGTTTTCACGTAGCCCTGGATCTCCTCGCGGAAAGCCGGAGTCCACAGATGCGGATTTTCCATCTTGATCTGGTTGATGAGGTCGATGCCGAAATTGCAGTGCATCGACTCGTCGCGCAGAATGTACTGGTACTGCTCGGCAGCGCCGGTCATCTTGTTTTGCCGGCCCATCGCGAGAATCTGGGCAAAGCCGACATAGAAGAACAGCCCCTCCATGATGCAGGCGAATACGATCAGGCTCTTCAGCAATTGCTGGTCGGCTTCGGGCGTACCGGTCCTGAACGCGGGATTGGTCAGCGTGTCGATGAACGGGATCAGGAACTCGTCCTTGGCGCGAATGCTGGCGATCTCGTGATAGGCATTGAACACCTCGCCCTCATCCAAACCCAGAGACTCGACAATGTACTGGTAGGCATGGGTGTGGATCGCCTCTTCGAACGCCTGGCGCAGCAGATACTGGCGGCATTCCGGCGCGCTGATATGGCGATAGGTGCCGAGCACGATATTGTTCGCGGCCAGCGAATCGGCAGTGACGAAGAAGCCCAGATTGCGCTTGACGATGCGGCGCTCATCCTCGGTCAGGCCGTTCGGGTCTTTCCAGGTGGCGATGTCGCGGCTCATGTTGATTTCCTGCGGCATCCAGTGGTTGGCGCAGGCGGCGAGGTACTTCTCCCAGGCCCATTTGTATTTGAACGGCACCAATTGGTTGACGTCGGTGCCGCCGTTGATGATGCGCTTGTCTTCGACGCGAATGCGGCGCAATTCTTCGGCATTCACCGCAGGCGCGCTCTCCTGCCGCTCGACGGCACTCGCCGATGACGCGGGCATGAAACCCCGCACCGGCTGCAGGCCCAGGCCGGGGATCGGGGAAACCGCCACTTCGTCTTCAAAATTGAGCATGTTCATCTCTCCAGTCTCGTCACGGCCTACTGGCAGGCCTCGCATTCGGGGTCGTCGATCGCGCAAAACTTCGGCTCGGCCGGCCCGGCGCTCTTGACTGCGGCGGGCATCCCGCCCTCGGGCACGGCGTTCAGCTGCCCTGCCTTCACCGTGGATTTCTCGGCGTGGGTCGCTCCCATCGAACGCAGGTAATAAGTGGTCTTCAGGCCGCGCTTCCACGCGAGCTTGTAGGTGTCGTCCAGGCGCTTGCCCGAGGCGCCGCCCATATAGATATTGAGCGACTGCGACTGGTCGATCCATTTCTGCCGCCGCGCCGCGGCCTCGACCAGCCAAAGCGGCTCGACTTCGAACGCCGTCGCATACAGGCTGCGCAATTCGGCCGGCACGCGGTCGATCTTGGCCAGATTGCCGTCGAAATACTTGAGGTCGGCGATCATGACTTCGTCCCACAGCCCCAGGCGCTTGAGATCGTTCACCAGATATTCGTTGACCACCGTGAATTCGCCCGACAGGTTCGACTTCACATACAGATTCTGGTAAGTCGGCTCGATCGAAGCCGACACGCCGATGATATTGGCGATGGTCGCAGTCGGGGCGATCGCGAGGCAGTTGGAGTTGCGCATGCCATGCTGCTTGATGCGCGCGCGCAGGCCGTCCCAGTCCATGCTCACGCTCATGTCGATTTCAACCAAGGGGGATGAAGGGGCCCCCTCCCCCTTCAAAGCGCCGCGCTCCTCGCGCAGCAGCGCCAGCGTGTCCTGCGGCAGGATGCCGCGGTCCCACAGCGAGCCGCGATAGGAAGAATAGCGGCCGCGCTCCTCGGCCAGTTCGGTCGAGGCGAGGTAACCGAAATAGGCGACCGCCTCCATCGAACGGTCGGCAAACTCGACCGCCTCTTTCGAGCCGTAGGGGATGCGCAGCAGGTGCAGACAATCCTGGAAACCCATGATGCCCATGCCCACCGGCCGGTGTTTCAGATTGGAGTTGCGCGCCTTGCCGACGGCGTAATAATTGATGTCGATGACGTTGTCGAGCATGCGCATCGCGGTGGCGATCGTGCGCTGCAGCTTGGCGTGATCGAGCTTGCCGTCCTTGAGGTGGGCGACCAGATTCACCGAACCCAGATTACACACCGCGATTTCGTGCTCGTTGGTGTTGAGCGTGATTTCGGTGCACAGGTTGGAACTGTGCACGACGCCGACGTGGGACTGCGGCGAACGGATGTTGCACGGATCCTTGAACGTGATCCAGGGATGCCCGGTCTCGAACAGCATCGACAGCATCTTGCGCCACAGTTGCACCGCCGGGATCTTGCGCAACAGCTTGTGCTCGCCGCGGGCGGCTTTTGCCTCGTAGGCGGTATAGGCGTTCTCGAATTCCTTGCCGAACTTGTCGTGCAGGTCGGGGCAGTCCGAGGGCGAGAACAGCGTCCATTCGCCGTTTTCCATCACCCGTTTCATGAACAGATCAGGGATCCAGTTGGCGGTATTCATGTCGTGGGTGCGGCGGCGGTCGTCGCCGGTGTTCTTCCTCAGCTCGAGGAACTCCTCGATGTCGAGGTGCCAGGTTTCGAGATAGGCACACACCGCGCCCTTGCGCTTTCCGCCCTGGTTCACCGCCACGGCGGTGTCGTTGACCACCTTCAGAAACGGCACCACGCCTTGCGACTTGCCGTTGGTGCCCTTGATATGCGAGCCCAGGGCGCGCACCGGCGTCCAGTCGTTGCCCAGGCCGCCCGCATACTTCGCCAGCAGGGCATTGTCCTTGATCGATTCATAAATGCCGTCAAGGTCGTCCGCGACCGTGGTCAGATAGCAGCTCGACAGTTGCGAGCGCAGCGTGCCCGAATTGAACAGCGTCGGCGTCGAACTCATGAAGTCGAACGAGGACAGCACCTGGTAGAACTCTATGGCGCGGGCTTCGCGGTCGATCTCGTTCAGCGCGAGGCCCATCGCGACGCGCATGAAAAACGCCTGCGGCAACTCGATGCGCCGGCCCTGTTCGTGCAGGAAATAGCGGTCATACAGGGTCTGCAGGCCGAGATAGCCGAACTTCAAGTCGCGCGAGGCGTCCAGCGCCTTGCCCAGGCGCGCGAGGTCGAATTTTGCCAGGCGCTCGTCCAGCAGTTCCGCGGCGATGCCGCGTTTGATGAATTCCGGAAAATATTCCGCATAGCGCTTAGCCATCTGCGCCTGCGACACTTCTTCGCCCAGGATCTCGATGCGGATGGTGTGCAGCAGCAGCCGCGCGGTGACATAGCTGTAGTCCGGATCCTTTTCGATCAGCGCGCGCGCCGACAGAATCGCC
>JAJZUN010000520.1 GCA_021848555.1 Pseudomonadota bacterium
GACGGCCGCGCGCTTTCCAGCGGCGGCGCGCGCGTCGGCGGGCACGCACGATCCAGCGGCCATCCTGTTCTCCGGCGGCACGACCGGCCTGCCCAAGGGCATCCTGCTGTCGAACCGCAATTTCATCGCCGAAGGCATGCAGGCGGCGGCCTGGGGCGAATTGGCGCAGGGACATTCGATACTCGCGATATTGCCGATATTCCACGGCTTCGGCCTGGGCGTGTGCGTGAACGCCGCGTTCATGGCGGGCGGCAAGTCCATTCTGGTGCCGATGTTCAGCGCCGAGGCGGTGGCGAAACTGCTGCGCAAGAAACGGCCCAATCTGCTCGTGGGCGTGCCTACGCTGTATGAAGCGCTCGCGCGCGACCCGTCTTTGGCCAAGGCCGACCTGTCCTGCCTGCGCGCCACGTTTTCCGGCGCCGACACGCTGCCGCGGCCGGTGAAGGAGCGCTTCGAGAAGCTGGTAGCCGAGCGCGGAGGGCGGGTGAAGCTGCTCGAGGGCTATGGCCTGACCGAGGCGGTGACGGCGATCATGGCGACGCCGCTCGATGAATACCGCGAAGGCTCGATCGGCATACCCTTTCCCGACATGCTGGCGCAGATCTGCCGCGTCGGCAGCGAAGAGGCGCTGCCGCCCGGCGAGGAAGGCGAGATCTGCGTTTCCGGTCCGGCGGTGATGCTCGGCTATCTCGATGACCCGGAGGCGACGCGCGAGACCCTGAGGGTGCATGCCGATGGCCGCACCTGGCTGCACACGGGCGATCTCGGCAGGATGGATGCGGACGGTTTTTTCTATTTCACGGTGCGCCTGAAGCGCATGATCAAGTCCTCCGGCTTCAACGTCTATCCGGCGCAAGTCGAAGCCGTGCTGTACCAGCATCCGCTGGTGGCCGAGGCCTGCGTCGCCGGCGTGCCGGATCCGGCGCAGGTGGAGCGGGTGCAGGCCTTCGTCGTGCTCAAGGATGCGGCGAAGGCCGGCGCCGAGACCGAACGCGCGCTGATCGAACATTGCCGCGAACAGCTGATCAAGTGGTCCTGCCCGCGCAAGATCGAGTTCTGCGCCGAACTGCCGAAGACGCGCGTCGGCAAGATCGACTACAAGTTGCTGGTGCAGCAGCATCTGGCGAAGGAGAAAGACGAGTGAAAATGGAAACGATCGCTACGCACGGCGGCGAGCGCGTAGCGGCCGCATTGGCGGCGCAAGGGGTGCGCTTCGTGTTTACGCTGTGCGGCGGCCACATCTCGCCCATACTCACCGCATCCAAGGCGCGCGGCATCCGCATCGTCGACGTACGCGACGAGGCGACCGCGGTGTTCGCTGCCGATGCGGTGGCGCGCCTGACCGGCGTGCCCGGTGTCGCCGCGGTGACCGCCGGGCCCGGTCTGAGCAACACCATTACCGCGCTCAAGAACGCGCAACTCGCGCAATCGCCGCTGGTTCTGTTCGGCGGTGCCGCCCCGACTGCATTGCAGGGCCGCGGCGCGCTGCAGGACATAGACCAGCGCCCGCTGATCGCGCCGCACGTCAAGCTGTTCACGAAAATCCGCGCCGTGCGCGAGCTCGGGCCGGCGGTGGATGAGGCGTTTGCGCTGGCGCGCAGCGGCGTGCCCGGTCCGGTGTGCATCGAGTGCCCGGTCGATCTGTTGTATGACGAAGCGAGCATACGCCAGTGGTACGCCGAGGCCGCGGGCAAGGGGACGAGCATTCCCGATCGGCTGCTGCGCTTCTATCTCAACCGCCATGTCGAAAAAATGTTCGCCGGCAACGCCGCGGCGGCGCCGCCGCTGGTGCGCAGCGTCGCGCCGCCGTCTGCGCGCGAGCGCAGCGTGGCGGCAGCGGCGGCGGCGCTGGCACGCGCCGAGCGGCCGCTGCTCGTGATCGGCAGCCAGGCGCTGACGCTCGCGCCCGAGGCGCCGCGCATTGCCGCAGCCGTGGCGCAGCTCGGCATTCCGGTCTATCTGTCGGGCATGGCGCGCGGCCTGCTCGGCAGCGATCATGTGCTGCAGATGCGGCATCAGCGCCGCGCGGCCTTGCGCGCATCCGATTGCGTACTGCTCGCAGGCGTGCCTTGCGACTTTCGTCTCGATTACGGCCGGCACGTGCGCCGCAGCGCCAAGCTGATCGCGGCGAACCGCAGCGCCAAGGACGCGCGCATGAATCGCAGGCCGGACATTGCGGCGATCGGCGACGCGGGACTGTTCCTCGAGCGCCTGGCGCCGCAGCTGGCGCAGTCCGGCCGGCGCTGGACTTCCTGGATCGAGGAACTGCGCACGCGCGATCTGCAGCGCGAGGCCGAAATCGAGGAGCAGGCGCAGGCGCAGGGCGAGCAGGTCAATCCGATCGCGTTCCTGCGCGCGCTGGAACAGGCCGCGGGCGAGAACGCGGTCATGGTGGCCGACGGCGGCGATTTCGTCGCCACCGCCTCCTACATCCTGCATCCGCGCGCGCCTTTGTCCTGGCTCGACCCCGGCGTGTTCGGCACCCTGGGCGTGGGCGCCGGCTTCGCGCTGGGTGCGGCGCTCGCGCGCCCGGGCAGCGAAGTCTGGATCATCTACGGCGACGGCGCCTGCGGCTACAGCTTGATGGAGTTCGACAGCTTCGTGCGCCACGGCATTCCGGTGATCGCGGTGGTGGGCAACGATGCGGGCTGGACCCAGATCGCGCGCGAACAGGTGAAGATGCTCCACGACGACGTAGGCACGGTGCTCGCGCGCAGCGCCTACCACGAGGTCGCCGCCGGATTCGGCGCCGAGGGCATACTGCTGACGAAGACCGCCGATGCGCCCGCCGCGCTGGCGCGAGCGCGCGCCGCGGCCAAGGCGGGCAAGCCGGTGCTCGTCAACGTGTGGCTGGACAAGACCGACTTTCGCGAGGGCTCGATTTCGATGTAAACGGGAGCGCCGGCTTTGCCGAAGATTGACGATGACTGGCGGAAAAGCGTTTCGTTGGCTGTACCGATGCCAGCAGAACCGCGTGAATACTGGATATCCAGTCTATTTGCCTCTGGCGCATCAACGCTGCTCAACGCGAGACAGTTACAGGGGATCGTTCAATTTTCCCCATAAGCCGTAGCCAATGCGCAGACAGTGTTCGCGCAATTGCCGGGGTAGCAATATCCAGACGCCGTCTGGATAATTGGTGGATCAACCGATTTTTCAGGCGGTGCCTGAAAAGTCTGTCCAGGGGGCCAAGCCAGGGAGAAAGGACGCATCTGGCTCAGGTTGACCGGATCGAATCTGTGCCTGAACCGACGAAGATTGCCAAGGAATGCCGCGCGCTACTGGGCGGTGTGGATAGGGGTCTTCAACTTGCCTAGCCAGTCAGCGTAGCCCGTGGGGGCTTCGGTGAGCGAGACGGGCGTTTCCCAACTTTTTCAATTCAGCACTTTGTCCAGCTCCGCTATGGCAGTAATTGCGCCCTGAATTTCCGCATGGGTCAATGTCGTGGGATGCTCGTGGT
>JAJZUN010000521.1 GCA_021848555.1 Pseudomonadota bacterium
CACACCATACTTCGCGGCGACGTTTTCCGCAGTGACGCCCATGTGATACTGGTTGTACACGTCCCAAAGACCGTCGACGATCATGGTGTCGACGAGCTTGGCGTCGCCCATGCGAAAGCCGTCGCGCGAGCCGGCGAGTACGTGCGGCGAAATGCTCATGTTCTCCTGGCCGCCGGCGATCACGATCTCGGCGTCGCCCGCCTTGATCGCCTGCGCGGCGAGATGCGTCGCCTTGAGGCCGGAACCGCACACCTTGTTGATGCTCATCGCCGGCACCATGTCCGGCAAGCCGGCGCGGATTGCCGCCTGGCGCGCCGCGTTCTGGCCCACGCCCGCGGTCAGCACTTGGCCCAGAATGACTTCGGAGATTTGCTCAGGCTTGAGCCCAGTTTTCGCGAGCAGCCCTTTGATCACATGCGCGCCCAGATCGGCCGCCGGAATTTTCGCCAGCGTGCCGCCGAACTTGCCTACCGCGGTTCGGCCCGCGGCTACGATCACTACGTCAGTCATGTCAACCTCCGTCGATTACCTATTGCTCCCCTCACCCTAACCCTCTCCCCGCTCGCGGGGCGAGGGAACGTTCCCCAATCACACCCTCACCTTCACATACCGTCCCGGCGCGGGCTCGATCGGCTTGAACTTGGCATTGCCCAATTTCTTCGGCGCCGCGCGCTCGCCTCCCGAAAATCCCCGCAGCCAGTCATCCCAATGCGGCCACCAGCTGCCGCGCGTCTCCGCGGCGCCAGCCAGCCATGCTTCGGCATCCGCGGGCAGGTTGTCGCCGGCCCAATAGCTGCGCCGGTTCTTGGCCGGCGGATTGATCACGCCGGCGACGTGACCGCTCGCGCCGAGCACGAAGCGGGTGTCGCCCTCGAGATGCCGCGTGGAAAGATACGCGGTCTTCCACGGCACGATATGATCCTCGCGCGTCGCCAGGATATAGGTCGGCAGACGGATCGCCCCCAGATCGACCGGCACCCCGCAGGTGCTGAGCATGCCCGGTTCGCGCAGCTTGTTCTCCAGGTACATGTTGCGCACATACCAGCAGTACATCGGCCCGGGGAGGTTGGTGCTGTCGGCATTCCAGTAGAGGATGTCGAACGCATCCGGTTTCTTGCCTTTGAGGTAATTGTTCACCACGTAGGACCAGACCAAGTCGTTCGCGCGCAGCGCCGAGAACACGAACGCCAGCTCCTTGCCCGACAGGATGCCGCCCCCGCCAATCGCGGCTTCGCGCGCCTGCATACTCGCTTCGTCGATGAAAACGCCGATATCGCCGGGGTCAGTGAAGTCGAGCATGCTAGCGAGCAAGGTCGCGCTCGCGACGCGCTCCTCGCCGCGTGCGCGCAGCACCGCGAGCGCGGCGGCGAGCAGCGTCCCGCCCACGCAAAAGCCGAGCGCGTTGATCTGCTCGGACTTGCTGATCGCGCGCACGACTTCGATCGCCTGCAACACGCCGTCGGCGATGTAGTCGTCCCAGGTCAGCTTGTCCAGGCTGTCTTCGGTGACGTTGCGCCAAGAGACCATGAACACCGTGTTGCCCTGCTCCACCGCATAGCGCACGAAGGAATTTTCCGGCTGCAGGTCGAGGATGTAGAACTTGTTGATGCAGGGCGGCACCATCAACAGCGGCCGCTTGCGCACCTTGGCGGTCGCGGGCGCGTACTGGATCAACTGAATCAGCTCGTTCTCGAACACCACGGAACCGGGCGTGACGGCGAGGTTGCGGCCCACCTCGAACGCGGACTCGTCGGTCATCGAGACCCGCCCCTGCTCCAGGTCCTCGATCAGGTGGCGGATGCCGGTATGCAGGCTCTCGCCCTTGGTTTCGAGCGCGAGCTGCAGCGCCTCGGGGTTGGTCGCGGCAAAATTGGCCGGGCTCATGGCATCGATGAGCTGGCGCGTGAAGAAGCGCAGCCGCTGCTTGGCCGGCGCCTCCAACTCCGCCGATTCCACCAGATCGTTCAGAAACCGGGAATTGAGCAGGTAAGCCTGGCGCAGGTAGTCGTGGTAACGGCTGTCGCGCCACTCACGCCCGGAAAAGCGCTTGTCCTGGCCGCCGTCGGCCCTGCCGGCCGCACTTTCGGGGCTAGGCGCCTGCCCAGATTCGCGCGCGAGCATTTCCCCCCACAGCGCCATTTGCTGCTGAAAATAGCCGGTTTGCAGGGCTGCCAGACGCTTCGGAGCGGCGCCATGGGCTTGGATCAGCGCCTGCCATACCTGCCCTGCTTCGGATCCGGCCGGGAACAGGCTTAGGAAATTCTGCAGCAGCGCCCCGCCTGCTTGGGCGTAAGCGCCGGAATTATCCTCGGAATTAGGTTCTTGCACGGCGGCGTGGATCTCCGAAAGCGGTGCACCAAAAGCGGCCAGGCTGATTCCGGAAAACCCCGGCAAAGCCTAGCTAGAGCGGGGCATTTTGCGCTGCACCAATAAAGCTGTCAAATAGCTTAACGCTGCAGCCACTTCAGGATGTGCGGGCCGAAAACCAGGCCGGCCACCACCACCGAGCCGATCGCGGCGATCAGGACGGCACCGGCGGCCACGTCCTTGGCTTTCGCCGCCAGGGGATGCTGCTCGGGTGAGGCCAGATCCGCCACGAACTCGATGGCGGTGTTCAGCGCCTCGGTTGCCCAAACGCACACCGCCGCCAGCGCGATCAGCGCCCATTCGGCCAAGGAAAGCCTTGCGAGCGCACCCGCGGCAACCACCAGGACAGTCGCCAAAGCGTGAATCCGCGCGTTGTGCTGGGTCTGCAGCAAGGTCTTCAGGCCGCGGAAGGCGTGGCCGAAACTGCGCAGGCGGCCGCTCAGATAGGCATCAGGCATCGGTGAGCCGGGTCGGATGAAAACAGCGGAATTATGCCCGATTGGGCCCCGGTAGGAGGGGCGCCGGCTCTTGTAGGAGGAGCGCCCTCGCCCCGACCAGTATTCCATGCGAAGTCCGATCGGCCCGGGGGCGGGCCTCCAACAAGTAATCCTCAGCGCGTTGCGGCCGCCAAGTCCTTGCGCCTGAGAATTTCCTGGACGAGTTGGCGAAAGCGCGCGCGCGTCTCATGCTCGACCAGGGCGCGGCCGATGAGCGGCGGCAGCCACACGTCCGGTATCGATTCCAGGTGATATACGACGCGGGTGCCGGTTGCGTCGGCGATGAACCGGGTCGCGGACTCGCCCTTCTTCATATTGCCGCTGACCAGATGCCCGACAATTTTTTCGAAGGGCGTCAGATGATATTCCGTCACCGTCTCCAGCGGCACGGAAAACGGGCCCCAGCCCATCGTGCCTTTCTGCGACACCAGCAGCGTGTCATCCGTGCGCGACAGAATCTCGCTTTTTTCCAGCTTCGAAATAAACGCAGTCGCATGATCGTAGTCGGTCATCACCGCCCAGGCCTGTTGCGGCGGCGCTGCGCCATGAACGCTGACGTAGACGGACACATCAGGGGCCCGTATGGGC
>JAJZUN010000522.1 GCA_021848555.1 Pseudomonadota bacterium
TACGGCCAGGTTGCCTACGACCCGACCCCGACCGTGCTCTATCGGCAGCACGGCGGCAACGTCGCCGGGTGGGAACCCAGGCCGCTGAAACTATGGCATCGCACCAGGTCCCTGGCCCGGCGTTTGATCACGGACCGCCGCGGCATGGATTCCCTCAACCAGGCTGCGCGGTTTATCGCCGCCTATGCCGACGTCCCGCAGGAAGACCGCCGCCTCGTGGAGGAACTCCTGGGCCTGCGGGATGCCGGTGTGCTCAGCCGCCTGCGCTATGCGCTGCACCCGCGCGTCGAGCGCAACGACAGGGTAGAAAATTTCGGGCTGAAGGCCATGTTGCTGATGGGCTGGCACTAACCGAGCAGGCAGGCAGCGAGTTTTTCCAGCGCGCTCCGGTTTCCCAGATGCGTCTGATAGAACGCACGGCTGTTCGCCGCCAGCTTGGCGCGCAGCGCAGGATCGTCGGCCAGTTGCGCAATCTTTGCGGCCAGTGCCGCCGCAGCGTCCACCGGCACCTGGGCGAACGGTTCGTAGGCGAGCCCGCCGGTCGCCTCCCTGAGCCAGTCGCTGCTTCCCGTAATGATCGCCCTGCCCGTCGCGGCGTAAGCGTAGACCTTGAACGGACAGACACGCTGGGTCTTGTCCCCGGCGCCGAATATGCCCAGGCAAATATCGGCCCGGGCGATCTCCTCTGCAATTCGGCTGGAAGGCTGCCAGGCCCGTTCCCACTCGATCCGGGTCGGGTGCGCACCCAGCCATGCTTCGACCAGGGGCGCATCCTGTCCATCGCCGATGAGCTGGAAGCGGATCTCCGGACGGTCCGATAACCGGCGCACGGCCTCGAGTATGGTTCCTATGCCATGCAGCGGAACCAGAGTTCCCACGAACAGCACGCGGCAGACGCCGGGCTGCGGGTGATAAGGCGCGCTCTTGAAATGCCCCTCGTCGATGGACAGCGGGCTGACCACCGCCTTCGCCCCGGGCAGCCCGAACAGCGCGCAAAGAAACCGGGCGTTCTGCTCGGTATCGACTACCAGTTGGTCTGCGTAGACGTAAGCCCGCCGTTCGATCCACTTCAAGCTGCGGGCGAACATTCCATTGGGCCCGAGCAGGCGGCGGTCGAGCACGATGGTGTCGTACAGCGAAATAAACACGTCTGCCACGACGCGTTTCGGCCTGAGTCTCGCCGGCAGGCAGGAGAGCAGGAACAGGACGAATACGCCGGGATAAGGCACATAGACGCGCTCGGGACGCTTTGCGGCGAGATAGCGCGCCATGACCGCAAGATGCGCATAGGCGGCCCGCGCGAGGCTCCGGGTCAGCCGGGCCATTCCACGGCGCTGTTGCGCGCCTACGCTCCACATCGGCACGTTGATTTCAGCCGTCTGAAACCGGCCGGACGCTTCCAGGTCCCGCAGGCGATACAGCGTGTTGGGATAGCCTTCCGACTTGAGGTGCACGCCCAGCACCAACAGGCCGGGCGCAGTGTCAGCGCAGGCCATCGGGCCAGGTCTTTTCAATGGGACCCATGTTTCCGGCGATCCCATGCATCACCCCCACCGCGAACGCCTTGGCCTTCTTCCGCTTCTCGCGCTCGAACAGCAGGATGGACGCAAGATCCGATACCAGCCGCCAGCCCTGTCGCAGGGCCCAGGCCGGTTCCTGGCGGAAATAGGCCGTGGCGGTTGCCACCGTGTTTCTGGCGATGAAATACTTGCGCGCGGGCGAATGATTGAACGACAGGAACTGGCGCAGCCGGCTGCTATGCCCCACACCGGCGCCGATGCTGTGGTTCATCAGCGGCCGGCAACTGATGAGCATCCGGTAACCGTGGGCCCTGGCGCGCAAAGACAATTCATGATCCACCGAGTCGATGAAATAGTCTTCGCGAAACAGGCCGATGGTCTGGAACAGCGCAAGCGGCGCCAGGGTGCCGGAGGTGATCAGCGTCTTTCGTTCCAGAAAGACGGCCCCCTTTTCCCTGCACTCAACGAAGTTTCGCCCTCTGTGGACATCCCAGTAATTGCTCCCGACCATGGCATCGCCGCCGCCGCTTTGCATATGGACGTCTAACAGCGCCGGAAGAAAATCCGCGTGGAGCTGGGTGTCCTGGTCCAGCGTCACCACCCATAGGTAGCCTTCCTTCGATGCGCGTTGAATCCCCTGGTTCAGGGCGGCAGCAATGCCCAGATTGCTGGCGTTTTCGACCAGGCGCAGCTGCGGCGACTTGGCCAGCCCCTTAAGCATCTGCGCCGAGGATGGCCGGGAAGCGTTGTCGACGACGATCGCAAGCGGGAACTGAGCCAGGACTTGCTGCAGGCGCTCGGGGAAGGCCTCGTCCGGATGGTAGGTGACGACAATGGCGCAGGTGTTATACCGCGTCGGCGTGACCTGGGGCATAGTCGGCCATCCTCAACGCTCGCTGTCGCGGTAGCTTAGTGAAGTAATCTGCTCCGACACCAGGCCGACCAGGAACACCAGTACCGAAGTGATGAACAGCAAAGCGCTCATGTTGGTGAAGCGGTGCAGCGTCAGGAAGGTATACAGATAGTGCCCGGCCCCGAGCGTGAAGAAGGCAAGGCTGATCGGAAAGAACAGTTTCAGCGGCGAATAGAGCGTGCCGATTTTGAAAATGATCAGCAGGAATCGCACGCCGTCGCGTACCAGCCGCAGGTGGCTGTCGCCGATGCGTTTTGGCGCGTGTATCGGCACATAGGCCAGGGCGTAACCCGCCCGGAAGAAGCTCATGGTGATGGTGGTCGGGTAGGAAAAACCGTTCGGCAACAGGTACATGAACTGGCGGAATCTATCTGCCTTGACCGCGCGAAAACCGGAAGTCAGATCGGCGATTTCCTGCCCCACCATCCAGCTTGCGAGTTGGTTGTAAAGCTTGTTCGCCAGCCCGCGGTGCACGCTGGCTTGCGACCCATCGCCACGGGCGCCGACCGCCATGTCGTAGCCCTCGGCCAGTTTCTCCAGCAGGCGCGGAATGTCTTCGGGCTGATGCTGGCCGTCGGCGTCCATGAATACGATCACCTGGCCCGTGGCCGCCCTGGCACCGGCCTTGATTGCGGCGCCATTGCCCATGGCGTATAGGTGGCGCACCATTCCGACCTTGAATTCCGCGCAAACCGCAGCGGTATCATCGATTGAGCCGTCATTGACCACGATGACTTCGGCGATTCCCGTCAGCGCGGCAATTTTCGGCAGTATGGTCCGCAGGCCCGCCGCTTCGTTTCTGGCCGGAATGACTATGGAGACATTTCCTCCGAATTCAGCTCCTGCGCTGCCGTGCATCGGATCGCCGTTACTCATGATGCTCATCACGCCCCTGCCGAGGAATAGCGTTACTAGGGAACCCACGGTACGCTTTTCAACCATGCCGCAGGCGGACAATTCTACTTCGCCTGCACCCCTTCTGTCGCCAGCTCTCTGCCTATCGATTGGAAT
>JAJZUN010000523.1 GCA_021848555.1 Pseudomonadota bacterium
AAATGCGATTCGAGCACGTAGGACTCGAGCAGCGTGTCGTGTACCACACCGCGCAGCGCCACGCCGTGATTGGCGAGCACGTGCTCATCGTACTTGAGGTTCTGCCCGAGTTTGGGTTTGCGCGCATCCTCGAGCCAGGGCCGCAGCAATTCCAGGGCGCGCGCCACGCCCAGCTGCTGCGGCGCGCCGGCGTAATTGTGCGCAAGCGGCAGATATGCGGCGTGCCCCGGCTCGGCGCAAAACGACATGCCCACCAGCTGCGCGCTCATCGGATCGAGGCCGGTGGTCTCGGTATCGAACGCGGTCAGGGCCGCGCTGTCGAGCCGCTCGAGCCACTGCGCGAGCTGCTGTTCCTGCAGCAGGGTCTCGTAATGGCGCGCGACCGGCGCGGGCGCACTCGGCGCAGGCGCCGCTGCGGCGGCCGGCGCGCTGGGCGCGCCACCCGCGGGCGCCGCATCCTTGAGCCAACTCTTGAAACCGAAGCGCTGGAACAGTCCGGTCAGCTCGGCTTCGCCCTGCGGCCGCGGCAGCAGTTCCTCCGGCTTGACCGGCAGCTGCAGGTCGCAATAGACGGTAAGCAGTTTTTTGGCCTGCGGCAGCCAGGGCAGCGCGCGGCGCAAATTCTCCCCTACGACGCCGCCGATTTCCTGCGCGTGGGCGACCACCGCATCGAGCGAGCCGTATTGCGTCAGCCACTTGACCGCGGTCTTGGGGCCGACCTTGTCCACGCCGGGCACGTTGTCGACGCTGTCGCCCACGAGCGTAAGGTAATCGAGCATCAGACGCGGCGGCACGCCGAACTTGGCCTCGACCCCGGCCTCGTCCAGGCGTTCGTTGTTCATGGTGTTGATCAGCGTGACCTGGGCGTTCACCAGCTGCGTCAGGTCCTTGTCGCCGGTGGAAACCACGCAGCGCATGCCGGCCGCGGCGGCCTCGCGTGCGAGCGTGCCGATAACGTCGTCGGCCTCGACCCCGTCTATCATCAGCAGCGGCCAGCCGAGCGCGACGACCGCCTGATGCAGCGGCTCGATCTGGCGCGCCAGGTCCTCGGGCATCGGCGGGCGGTGCGCCTTGTATTCGGGATACCAGTCGTCGCGGAACGTCTTGCCCTTGGCGTCGAACACGCAGGCGAGGTAATCCGGCTTGTAGTCGGCTGCGAGGCGTCGTAGCATGTTGAGCACGCCGTAGATCGCGCCGGTAGGCTCGCCCTGCGCGTTGCGCAGGTCCGGCAGCGCGTGAAACGCGCGGTACAGATACGACGATCCATCCACCAACAACAGGGTTTTCATAGAGGGTCAGGTATGAACGGGAAACTTCCGCGGCCGGCCGACGCCGGCGCAGCAGACATGGCCCACAACGCGCGCGAGTCCTGGCGGATATTCGGGATTATGTCAGAATTCGTCGAAGCCACCGAGCGCCTGTCCCAGATCCGCCCGGCGGTGAGCATCTTCGGCAGCGCGCGCGCGGCAGTCGACTCGCCTTATTACCTGCTGGCGGAGAAGATCGCGCGGCTGCTCTCCGACGCCGGCTTCTCGGTCGTCTCCGGCGGCGGCCCGGGCATCATGGAGGCGGCCAACAAGGGGGCGTTCTACGGCAAATCGCCCTCGGTGGGCCTCAACATCCAGCTGCCGAACGAGCAGCTCAGCAACCGCTACCAGGACATCAGCCTCACGTTTCACCACTTTTTTGCGCGCAAGGTAGGCTTCGTCAAATTCGCCACCGCCTATGTGGTGCTCCCGGGCGGCTTCGGCACGCTGGACGAGCTGTCCGAAGCGCTGACCCTGGTGCAGACCGGCAAGACGCGCAAAATGCCCATCATCCTGGTGCACTCGCCGTTCTGGCAGGGGCTGCTGGACTGGTTTCGCAACAGCCTGCGCACCGAGCACATGATCGATGCGGCGGACCTGGACCTGGTGCAGACGATAGACGACCCGGCGGCGATCGTGGAGGCGATATTCAAGTACTACGAAAAGCGGGGGTTCGCGCCTCTGCCGGCGGAGCGCGAGAACCAGCTAAACCTCTGAGGCGCGGTCCGAATCTGCTAAAATTCCATCTTAACGATCGACAGGAAGCCCATCATGCGCCGCTTGCTAGGTATCGCACTGCTCGGAATTGCGCTTCCGCTGGCGGCGCAACAGCCGCCCAAGCTCGAGCCGCTGCCCGCCCCGCCCCCGCCCCCGCCCGGCCTCGCGCCCGATCCGTCGCTGGAGCCGCAGGTGACCATCACCAAGCGCGGCGAAGACAAGGTGGAGGAGTATCGCGTCAACGGCAAGCTGTATGCGATGAAGGTGACGCCGCCGCACGGCGCGCCCTATTTCCTGGTGGATGAATCCGGCAACGGCGTGATGAGCCGGCGCGATTCACTCGACTCCGGCCTGCGCGTACCGCAGTGGGTGATCCATACATTCTGAACCAGTAGCGAGTCCAGGGTAAGGCTTGAGCGGTGATTCCGCCCTGCTATCTCCGGCTCGCCGCACAACGCGCGCATGTCTGTCTTCACCCCGGTCACGCCCGAGCAGTTATCCATATGGCTGAAACGCTACCGCCTGGGCACGCTGCTGCGCCTGCAGGGCATCGCCGCCGGCATCGAGAACACCAACTACTTCGTCGACACCAGCGACGGCAGTTACGTGCTGACGCTGTTCGAAAAACTCGCGCCGCTGGAGCTGCCGTTTTATCTGGGGCTGATGTCGCATTTGGCGCTGCACGGCATACCGAGCCCGGCACCCGCGACCGACCTGCAGGGCCGGCTGTTTTCGGAACTCAACGGCAAGCCGGCCGCGCTGATGTCGCGCCTGCCGGGGGAAGCGCTCACCGCGCCCGCGCCTGCGCACTGCGCCGAAGTCGGCGCCATGCTCGCTGCGATACACCTCGCCGGCCGCTCCTATGCCGGCAAGCTGGAAAATCCGCGCGGGCCGCGCTGGTGGGCGCTGGCCGCGCGCGAGGTGGGCCCGTTCCTCGATGCGCCACGCGCGGCGCTGCTGGCCGCGGAGCTGGAATTCCAGGCGCAGCACCGGCACGAGGATCTGCCGCGCGGAGCCGTACACGCGGACCTGTTCCGCGACAACGTGCTGTTCGCGGGCGCGCGCATCGGCGGCGTGATCGATTTCTACTTCGCCGGCATCGATTGGCTGCTGTTCGACGTGGCGGTCACGTTCAACGACTGGTGCGTGCATGCCGGGGGCGAGATCGATGCGCCGCGCGCCGAGGCCTTGCTTGCCGCCTACCATGCGCGGCGGCCGTTTACCCAGGCCGAGCACGAAGCCTGGCCGCTGATGCTGCGCGCCGCGGCGCTGCGCTTCTGGCTGTCGCGGCTGTACGATTTTTACCTGCCGCGCCCGGGCGAACTGGTGCACGCGCACGATCCGGAACACTTCCGCCGCATCCTCGAACTGCGCATCGCCCATGCGGGCGACGCGCCCTGGGTCTAGGACCGGGGTGC
>JAJZUN010000524.1 GCA_021848555.1 Pseudomonadota bacterium
GTGGCCAAGGGCGGCACCACCAATCTGGTCGACGTCTACGAATACGCCCAACCCGTCACGGCCAAGGGATTCGTCTACATGGACACCCCCGGCTACGATCCGGTGTCGGCGACCGGCCAGATCGCAGGCGGCGCCAATCTGGTCTGCTTCACCACCGGCCGCGGCTCGGCCTATGGCTGCAAGCCCGCGCCCTCGCTCAAGCTCGCCACCAACACCCGCCTCTTCGATCACCAGGAAGAGGACATGGACCTGAACTGCGGCACCATCGTCGACGGCAAGGAGAGCATAGCCGAGGTCGGGCAGAAGCTGTTCGCGCTGATCCTGAAGACCGCTTCGGGTGCGAAAACCAAGAGCGAGGCCTTCGGCTACGGCGAAGACGAGTTCGCGCCCTGGGTCCTGGGCGCCACGATGTAAGGGAGGATTGCGGAATGCGCGCCGCTCTGCTTAGCCTCGGATTGATCGCAGCCCTTGCGTGCGCAGCAGAACCGGCGCGGGCCAAGGCCGTACCGAAAAAAGGCGCCCACGGCGCCATCGCCCTGCAGCGCGAAACCGGCCAGTTTGGCTACGCCACCAATGCTGCCAATTCGCGTGCGGCCAAGATCGAAGCCCTGAATCAATGCGCCGATCCGCATTGCGAAGTCGTAGCGGCTTTCAGCAACGCCTGCGGCGCGCTGGCGCATGGCGCGAAGAAATACGTTCCCGCTACCGGCGCGACGCGGCAGGAAGCCGAAACCAAGGCGCTGCGCCTGTGCGCATCTAAGGATTGCGAAGTGATGGCCTGGGTCTGCACCAAGTGAATTCCAGGCGGCGTCCGGATGCCGTCCATTCTAGGCAATTTTTCGGCCGATACTAAGATGGCATCTGCATCGTGGCCATGTTCTTATACTGATAATAGTATAATTTGCAGCGTCATTTCCAATCGCAATCGAACATGCCCGCCGCGTCACTTGCCCCGCTCAAACAGCAGATTGCACGCAGGATCGCGGCCAGCGTGAGCCGACTGAACCTGCCCCAGGTCGAGGCCGCGAAAATGCTCGGTCTCACCCAGCCGCGCCTGAACGCCCTGCTCAAGGGCCGCGTTGAACTGTTCAGCCTGGATGCGCTCGCGCAGATCGCCATGCGCACCGGGCTCACGGTTCGCGTCAGCGCAACGCGGCGGTACCGAGACGACTAGGACCAACGCTACTTCATTAGCGTTACCCGTCTTGTGTAGCTGCTTATTGCGCTTCCGGTTACACGCCGAAGTCAGAAACTCTAACAAAACATATATAAATGAACACGTTATTCCGCTAACGCCCTCTCGAAAAGAGCTTCAACGAATCATAGTTCCCAATTTGCACAATTAATGATACAATGCATCCCATCTTGGGAACTACCCCTCTTCTCCGGTGAATAGACTTTGTGTTGCGCAGATGAAACTCATCGGCCGAGAGATTATTGAATACTTTGCTACCGAGCACGCAGATACGCGCGGTCCGCTGAGAAGCTGGATTGTGGAAGTCGAGACCGCCGGTTGGCGATCGTCGCACGACATCAAAGCGCAGTATGCGAGCGCAAGTTTCTTAGCTGAAAACGTGGTTATTTTTAACATTAAAGGGAATTCTTATCGTCTTGTGGTTCAGGTGGCCTACAAAACCTCCGTTGTTGTGGTGAAGTGGGTCGGTACGCATGCCGAATACTCGAAACGCTAGAGAGAAAGTCTATGTTTACCGAAATCGCTGTAGTCAAGACTGACGCACAGTACCGGGATTATGTCTCGGAGATTGGGACGCTCGTTGCGCTCGATCCCGACCCTTCCACTCCCGAGGGCAAGCGCCTCGAATTGCTCGCGCTGCTCGTCGAATCGTATGAGAAGGAACGCTATCGGATTCCGCTTCCAAATCCGATCGACGCAATTCTTTTTCGACTTGAGCAGAAAGGCCTTCAGCAAAAGGACTTGATCCCGATAATCGGCAGCAAGAGCCGCGTCTCCGAGATTCTTGCGGGAAAGCGACGGCTCACCATTCCGATGGTGAGGAAGTTGAGCGCACACCTCGAAATTCCAGTATCAGCGCTCGTCGAAGAGCACCAACCCGAATCCTCGCAGCTTGAGGCCGAACCGCCGTTGTCGCTGGTCCGGGAGATTGTCAAACGTGGATGGGTCCAGGGCGGGAGAGTCACGGCCAAGAACGCGAAAGATTTCGTGGCACGGCTGTTTGAGAAAGTCGGGACTTCTAGTCTTGGTCCGGCATATTTGCGAAGCTCGATCCACACGGGAATCGCCGGGCCAATCAACATTTATGCCTTGCGTTTATGGGTCGCACGCGTACTGATCAAGTCGCGGGAATTACCCGTGGCAAGAGGCAAATTCCGTCGATCGGAAATGGGTGAAGAGTTACTGGCTGAGTTGGCCCGCCTAAGTTGGCTTGATTCAGGACCTTTAGCCGCACGCGACTTTCTTGCGAAGCATGGAATCGCCGTGGTGATTGAGGGCCATCTCCCCGGTACGGCGTTGGATGGGGCGGCCATTCTTGATACCGATGGCACGCCTGTCATTGGATTGACATTGCGTTACGATCGGCTCGACAACTTTTGGTTCACCCTGCTGCATGAGTGTGCGCACGTAGTCAGACACCTTGAAACACCAGGCGAGACCTTCGTCGACGACACGGAGAAATCTTTCGATACCGACGTCAAGGAGATCGAGGCAAATCGGCTAGCGCGGGACACGTTGATTTCGCAGGAAGTCTGGCGGCGTTGCGATGCGAACCGGCTCAAGACGGTGGAAGCAATCAACGCGCTTGCGGATGAACTGAAGATTCACCCCGCGATCGTGGCGGGGCGCATCCGGCGCGAAACAGGGAACTATCGGATTTTCTCCGCCCTCGTCGGCCACGGCGAATTAAAGAAGGCCCTGGCTCCGTAGAGCCTATAAGCGACGGACCCAATGGACCTGCCCTCGTATATGCCTATAACGCCGGTGCTGCCGGGCGACATGGAGGGCCTTCGCTTGGTTAGTATTGATGCCAAGCGCGTCACGCACCCCTTATTTGTGATCGTCAAACCACGGAAGCGCGACTCGGATCAGGAGGGCAGCTTTGTCGCAAAATCGGCAGACCTTATCGTGGACACTTGGCGATTCGGCGGAGTACCCTTCGTCGAACTCTACGATGAGCCAGATGCTACAGACAAGGATTGGTGGTCATTCGAACATCCATTGGTACTTTTGCATCGGTATCTTAGAAGCCGCCAGGTCAAAGCCATTCCGGTTACCGCGACCGATCGCAAGGGCGAATACCATGATGCAGTATGTGCCGTTGCCAAGGAGATCGGGAATGGCCTCGCCATCAGATTGTACGAGAACGACCTGGAACTTCCTGCAGAGACTATCGCCGAACTGGCGAAGATCGCAGCGGATTCGGGTTGCTCTGAAGCCGAGATCGACCTCCTTATTGATCTGAA
>JAJZUN010000525.1 GCA_021848555.1 Pseudomonadota bacterium
ACGGTGGTGTTCTTCTCTGTAGACGGCGTTGCCGCGGGAATTGCCGCGGTGGCCGACCCGATCAAGGAAAGCACGTTAGGCGCTATTTCAGCGCTGAAGAACTCCGGCGTGCGCATCGTGATGCTGACCGGCGACTCGAAGCGCACGGCCGATGCGGTCGCGCGGCAGCTTGGCATCGACGAGGCGCTCGCCGAAGTGCTGCCCGAGGACAAGGCCGGGCACGTGAAGCGCCTGCAGGCCGAAGGGCGCAAGGTCGCAATGGCCGGTGACGGCATCAACGATGCGCCGGCGCTTGCCGCAGCCGATGTCGGCATCGCCATGGGCACCGGCACCGACGTGGCGATGGAAAGCGCCGGGGTGACGCTGGTGAAGGGAGACCTGCGCGGCATCGCGCGCGCCGCCGTGCTGTCGCGCGCGACCATGCGCAACATCCGCCAGAACCTCGTCTTTGCATTCGGCTACAACGCCCTCGGCATCCCGGTCGCCGCCGGCGTGCTCTACCCGGTGTTCGGCCTGTTGTTGTCGCCGATTTTCGCCGGCGCGGCCATGGCGCTGAGCTCGGTATCCGTGGTTACCAACGCGTTGCGGCTCAATCGCGTCAAGCTATGACACCCCAAATTACCCCAGAGCACGCCAGGATTGGCTGCGTAGGTCATGAACCGGTCGGGGCGAAGCGTGATTGACGCCGCGCGAGAGCCGACGGCGCGCGGCATGGGACGTAATTTTCCGTTCGTCCTCTCGCCGGCGTACGTGCGATTGCGCACTGACGCGCCTGCAGACTAATGACAAGGTGACCGAATCCGCTTTGGTGCAGTTTTATCAACCGCCGGACCTATTCAGCCGGCATCACATGGAGATCGTCATGAAACATGAGAGATTCCTGGCAAATAGCTGCCGTGTTATCTGCGCGCTAGGCGCGTTCGTCGTTATCGCCGGAACTTCGGCGGCATTTGCTCAAACCCCCGCGGACAAATCGCCGACCAAAGGGTCTGCGATGCCTGTGATCACCCAGCCCTCATCGATGGACAAGAAGCATTCGATGGCGCCGGGCATGCCGGGAATGGCCGCTGGTGGAGACATGCGCGGGTCCATGATGGGCATGACAAAGAACATGGAGTCCATGAAGATGACCGGAGACACGGACCGGGACTTCGCAACGATGATGAAAATGCACCATCAAGGCGCAATAGATATGGCCCAGATGGAGCTGCAGAACGGGAAGGACGCAAAAATGCGGGCGATGGCGAAGCGGATTATCAAAGCCCAGCAGAAGGAGATCAAGGAGTTCGACCAGTGGCTCGGCAAGCCCAAGTGAGGTCGCCCCGAGCGAGGTGCGCGTCGCTGCCGGTGAGGCCGAAGGCGGCAAGCAAATGGATGAAATGAATCGCGATTCATCGATGAAATCGCCAGCGAAACAGCAACTCGACATCATCACCATTCTGGAGAAATGAAATGCACAGATTGTTGGCAGTTCTGGCAGCGTTAGTTGCGTTAAGCCTCACCGGCTGCGGTTACAACACCTTGCAAGTGAACGACGAGCAGATCAAAGCGGGCTGGTCCGAGGTGCTGAACCAATACCAGCGACGCGCGGATCTGGTTCCGAACCTGGTGAATACGGTAAAGGGCTTCGCCGCACAGGAAAAGGAGGTGCTGCTTGGTGTCACCAACGCCCGCGCCAAAGTCGGCAGCATCCAGGCGACTCCGGCGCTCCTCAACAGTCCCGAGGCGTTTGCCAGTTTCCAGGCCGCCCAGGGCGAGCTGTCGGGCGCCCTCTCCAGGCTGCTGGTGGTGTCGGAGAACTATCCGCAACTGAAGTCCGACGCCAACTTCCGCGACCTGCAGGCACAGTTGGAAGGCACTGAAAACCGCATCGCGGTTGCGCGCAACCGCTACATCACGTCGGTGCAGGAATACAACGTGACGGTGCGCTCCTTCCCCTCCAATCTGACGGCGATGGCGTTCGGATACCAAGCGAAGCCCAACTTCGCGGTGGAAAACGAAAAGGAAATCGCCAAGCCGCCCAAAGCGGAGTTCGGGCCGGCGCCGGCCAAGCCCCAGGGCGACGCTCAGGGAGCCGCCAAGTGACGGCGATGAACATGGCAAGGGCGTCATTGCTTGCGTTTGCGCTATGCTGGTCTTTCGTAGCTGGAGCACAGGTTCCGGTCCCGCCCCTGATCGGACGCGTGACCGACCAGACCGCCACGCTCGGCGCGGAGCAAAAGGCTGCCTTGGAGCAGACCCTGCAGGCATTTGAAGCCAGGAAGGGCAGTCAGCTCGCGGTTCTCATCGTTTCCACCACCGCTCCGGAAACGATCGAGCAATACGCCTTGCGCGTCGCGGAGCAATGGAAGTTAGGCCGCAAGAAAGTGGATGACGGCGCAATCCTGGTCGTCGCCAAGACCGACCGCGCGCTGCGCATCGAGGTGGGGTACGGCCTGGAGGGGGCGCTCAATGACGCCACCAGCAAGCGCATCATCAGCGAGATCATTGCGCCGCGCTTCAAGCAAGGAGATTTCTATGGCGGCATTACTGCCGGAGTCGGCCAGATGATCCGCGTGGTTGACGGCGAACCGTTGCCGCAACCCAACCGAAAAACCGCTGGCGGCATTGCAGATATTCAGCAGTATGTTCCAGTCATTTTTATCCTTGCGCTGGTGGTGGGCGGGATGCTGCGCTCCGTGCTGGGCAGATTTTCCGGGGCGCTCGTCACCGGCGGGGCAGTGGCGGTTGTCGCCTGGTTGGTTGCCGGCGCGCTATCCATCGCATTGGTCGCGGGCGTGATGGCGCTCCTGTTCACCTTGCTCGGCGGCGGTATGGGCGGACTCGGCGTCGGGGGACATCGCGGCGGATTCGGCAGAGGGGGCTTTGGTGGCGGTGGCTTCGGTGGTGGTGGCGGCGGCTTTGGCGGCGGCGGCGCGTCGGGCCGGTGGTAATGATGAACATCAAACGCATCGCGAAGCATCTTCTGCTGACCCACCGGCAGGTCAGCCGCGCGTTCCCGAGTGACACGCTGATCGCAATCGACCGAGCGATCAAAGCCAGCGAGACCGCGCACGCCGGTGAAATCCGTTTCGTCGTGGAAGGCGCGCTGGACGGCACGCCGCTCTTCAAGGGGCAATCGGCGAGAGAACGCGCCATCGACGTGTTTTCGCAGTTGCGCATATGGGACACCGAACGCAACAACGGCGTGCTGATTTACTTGTTGCTTGCCGACCGGGACGTGGAGATTGTCGCCGATCGCGGAATTCACGCGAACGTAGGTTCTCGGGAATGGGAAAGCATTTGCCGCACGATGGAAACTGCCTTCAAGCACGAGAACTACGAAGGCGGAGTCGTTAGCGGCATTCAGGCGGTGACGCAGCATCTAGTCAAACATTTTCCCGCTTCCGCCGCCAATCAGAATGAATTGCCGGACCAACCGGTGGTGCTGTAGCTCGACC
>JAJZUN010000526.1 GCA_021848555.1 Pseudomonadota bacterium
GCGCAGAACGTGGGGCTCGCCGTCCACGGCGCCCTGTCGGCGTCCGGCACGGCGGCCGATCCCATCACCTTCACCGGGACGACGGCGACGTCGGGGTGGTGGATCGGGCTGGTCGTCGCCGGCGCCTCCGGTGCGCCCACCAGCGGCACGGTCCTCGACCACGTGGTCCTCCAGGACGCCGGCTGGAACGGTGCGAGCCTGGACGTGAGCTACTCGACGGTCACCGTGTCCAGCTCCACCATCCAGGACGGCAACGGCGACGGGATCCACGGCGGCCCCCAGGGCGTCGCCGACGTCTCCGCCACCAGCTTCGTGCGGAACACCGGCCACGCCATCCGCTTCGACGACGGCTCGACCCAGTTGATCACCCAGGACACCCCGCCTGCCTGGCGCTCGGGCGACCGGGTCCGACTCGTCAACGGCGTCATCACGGCCTACAACGGCTAAGGCTAGGTTACGAGACGAGGGGATATCCCCTACGGGGACTTTCCCCTCAAGGGGGATCGAGACCTTCGGGGCGCCTCCCCTCGTGCTCCCCTAAGTCAGGCCGTAACAAAATGACTTTTGTTACGGTTCGACCCTGGCCTTCCGCCGGCGCGCCGCCAGCACGAGCAGCGGCAGGCCGGCGGCGAGCACCCCCACCCCCACCAGCGCGCCCAAGCGCGTATAAGCCAGGCTGGAATACAGCAGCCAGGCGCTGCTGGCGCAGAAGGCCAGGGGCAGCAGCGGATACAGCGGCACCCGGAACGGCCGCGCGAGTTCCGGCTCGCGCCAGCGCAGCACGAACAGCGCGATCCCCGTCAGCAGGAAGAACAGCCAGAACACGGGCGCGGTGTAATCCACCATGGTCTCGAAGCCCTGGCGCATGACCGCGCCAAACGCGATCAGCGCCAGCGCCACCACACCCTGCAGCAGCAGCGCCCGCGTCGGCGTGCCGGTGCGTGCGTTCCACTGGCCGAGAAAACCCAGCAACGGCCAGTCGCAGCCCAGCGCATAGTTGCTGCGCGCACCGAAGATGATGGTGGCGTTGATCGAGGTCAGCACCGATAGCGCGATCAACGCGCTGATGGCCCACGCGCCCGCGCTGCCCCACACCCGCTGCAACAGGTCTGCCGCGACCACCTGCGAGCGCGCCATGCCACCCAAGCCCAAGCCGCGCAAAAACGCGAGATTCACCGCCAGGTACAGCATGGTAATCATGCACATGCCCCACACCAGGGCACGCAGCATGTTGCGCCGCCCATCCTTGACCTCGGCCGATATGTAGGCCGCTTCGTTCCAGCCGCCGTAGGTCAGCAGCACGAATACCATGCATAGGCCCCAGGCCGGCTGCGCCGGATCCGTGCCGCCGGGTGCGGCAGCCGTCTCCTGGGCTGGCGCAAACGCGAGTCCGGCTACGATCAACGCGAGAAATCCCAGCACCTGCAATGCGGTCAGCCAGTTCTGCGTCGCGGCGCCGCTCTTGACACCCGCGATGTTCACCGCGGTCAGCACGACTACGATCAAGGTCGCATAGACGGCCGAGGACTGTACGCCCAGCGGGTACAGGCGCGAACAATAGTCGCCGAATACGAATGCGAGCAAAGCGATCGAGCCGGTGGTGATCACCGCCAAACGCGCCCAGGCGAACAGGAACGACAGCTTCTTGCCGTAGGCACGGGTGAGAAAATGGTAATCGCCGCCGGCATGCGGACAAGCGGTCGCGAGCTCGGCATAACAGAGTGCGCCGATCAGGGAAACCACGCCGCCCAGCAGCCAAAGGCCCAGCATGGCCCAGGCGCCGCCCGCGTTGGCCGCCACCAGCGAAGGCGTTTTGAATATGCCGGCGCCGACGACGATGCCCACGATCAGCGCGATCGCATCGCGCAACTCCAGCACCGGCTCGGGTCGTGCGTCCCATGGGGAAGTCGCTTCGCGCTGCTCGCTCATATTGGAATTATGCGCAGGATCCCTTCGTCGCGCCAAGCGCTCTGATAGACTCCGCAGAAAGAGCCATGACGCATGACAT
This sequence comes from Pseudomonadota bacterium, assembly GCA_021848555.1. Next base: position 2,009 of record JAJZUN010000526.1, read on the forward strand.
GCACCAAGACTTGAGCGCTGCGCTAGCGCGTATGGGGCTGCTGCACCCGGGCGAAGCTTTTAGCGCGGAGACGCTGGCCGGCGGCGTGTCCTCCGACATTTTGCGCATCGCTCTGCCTGGGCGTTCCCCGGCGCTTGCCTTTTGCTTCAAGCGCGCGCTGGCCAAGCTCAAGGTCGCGGCCGACTGGCGCGCGCCGGTGGAGCGCAATCATGCCGAGGTCGAATGGATGCGCGTGGCCGAGGGGCTCGCGCCCGGCTCCGTGCCGCGCATCCTCGGCGAGGATGCGCAAGCGGGCGCATTCGCGATGGAATACCTGTCTCCCGAGGCACACCCGGTATGGAAGAACCAACTGCGCGACGGAAACATCCGCACCGAAACGGCGGCCGCGGTAGCGCACGCGATCGCAGCGATCCATGCGGGGACGGCAAGGCGCGCGGATTTCGCGCAGCGCTTTGCCAACGACCACATCTTTTACCCGATCCGGCTGGAGCCCTATCTGCTTGCTACCGCGGCCCGCCATCCGGACTGCGCGGTGCGACTGCGCGAGCTTGCGCAGACCACCGCGCGCACCAAACTCGCATTGGTGCATGGCGATCTCAGCCCAAAGAATATCCTGGTCAGCGCGCACGGCCCTATCCTGCTCGACGCCGAATGCGCCTGGTATGGCGACCCGGCTTTCGATCTCGCGTTCTGCCTCAACCATATGCTGCTGAAATGCCTGTGGCGGCCGCAGTGGCGCGAGCGCTATCTTGCCTGCTACGATGCGCTCGCCTCGAGCTACCTGGAGCGCGTGAACTGGGAGCCGCGGGCGGCGATCGAGTCGCGCGTGGCGCATTTGCTCCCCGGCCTGTTCCTCGGACGCGTGGACGGAAAATCCCCCGCCGAGTACCTGAGCGAGGAGAAAGACAAGCAACGCGTGCGCCGCGTGGCACGCAAATTCTTGCTGCGACCGGTTGAGCGGCTCGCTGCCCTGCGCGATGCCTGGAACACCGAACTCGAGGGAGCCTGAATGCCCGACACCACGATAACGAAGATTCTTGGCCGCAGAGTATGGGACTCGCGCGGCTGGCCGACGGTGGAAGCGGAAATCGAGCTTGCCTGCGGCGCGCGCGGCCGCGCGATCGCGCCCGCCGGCGCTTCGCGCGGTGTGCGCGAGGCCATCGACCTGCGCGACGCCGACGGCACTGGGGTCAAAGACGCAGTCGCCAACGTCAACGGCCCCATCGCCGCTGCGCTCACCGGCATGGACGCAAGCCAGCAAGAGCATATCGACCGCGCGCTGATCGCGCTGGACGGCACGCCCAACAAGGCGCGCCTGGGCGCGAACGCCACCGTCGCCGTATCGCTGGCTGCGCTGCATGCGGCAGCCGATGCGCAGGGCTTGCCGCTATTCCGCTACCTGGCTCAGGGAAAGCCGGTGCGCCTGCCGTT
>JAJZUN010000527.1 GCA_021848555.1 Pseudomonadota bacterium
TGGCGGTGCAACCGTCGTGAGCGGCGCGGGCGGCGCTTTTCCGGTCAAGGCCGCCGAACTGTTTCTCGGCAACGCCGGCACCGCGTTCCGGCCGCTGACCGCGGCGCTGGCGCTCAGCGGCGGCGACTATCGTCTGTCGGGCGTGGCGCGCATGCACGAGCGGCCGATCGGCGATCTGGTCGATGCCTTGCGCGGCCTGGGCGCCGTCATCGATTACCTGGGCGTGGCCGGGTATCCGCCGCTGCAGCTCAAGCCTGCAGCGATCAATGCAAACGCAACAGTAAGCGTGCGCGGCGACGTGTCGAGCCAGTTCCTGACTGCGCTGCTGATGGCTTTGCCGCTCACCGGCCGGCAGACCACCATCACCGTCGAAGGCGAACTGATTTCCAAACCCTATGTGGAGATCACGCTGAACACGATGCGCCGCTTCGGCGTCGAGGTCGGGCGCGAGGGCTGGGCCGCGTTCACCATTCCCGCGGGTGCGCATTACCGCAGCCCGGGCGAGCTCTGGGTGGAGGGCGACGCCTCGTCGGCTTCCTACTTTCTCGCGGCGGGCGCGATCGGCGGCGGGCCGGTGCGCGTCGAAGGTGTCGGGCGCAGCAGCGTACAAGGCGATGTGCGCTTCGCCGAGGCCCTGGAGCAAATGGGCGCGCGCATCGCCATGGGCGAGAACTGGATCGAGGCCGGCGCACCGCCGCGCGGAAAATTGCGCGCGATCGATGCCGACTTCAATCACATACCCGACGCGGCCATGACCATCGCAGTGGCGGCGCTGTTCGCCGACGGCGCGAGCGTGCTGCGCAACATCGGCAGCTGGCGCGTGAAGGAAACCGACCGCATCGCCGCCATGGCCACGGAGCTGCGCAAACTCGGTGCGCGCGTGGAGGAGGGTGCGGATTTCCTGCGCATTACGCCGCCGGCTGCGGGCCTCGCGCCCGCTGTTGCGATCGATACTTACGACGACCATCGCATGGCCATGTGCTTTTCGCTGGCGGCCTTGGGCGGCGTGCCGGTGCGCATCAACGATCCGCAATGCGTCAACAAGACCTTCCCGGAATATTTCGCGGTGCTGTCGCAGATCGCACGTTGATGCGGTCGCTAGGTTTCTTGAATTGGTTTCTGGAGACGGGCTCTAGTAGCGGATTGCACGGTGTTTTGTGTGTCGGTATTTGTATATTGTCGGAGACCGGTTTGGTGAAAAATAATTCGTGACCGATCCCATTGGTTCACCCCACATCGCCAACGCAAATAGGCCCGCGCACACCGTCCCTGCGAAAAAATCAGGTGGGCGTTGTGCATTGTTCAGCGCGGCTTTTTCCATGTCGCAGGTCTTGGTGCATAAGCAACCATGAAATCAAACGGGCCAGGCTCGAAGAACAATCGGGAACAGAGCATAATCGCCCGCAAAGCCAATCCCCATGCGGCTTTCCAGCGGTGCCTGAAGAAGCGCGTCAATATTGGCTTTCAGGCCGGTTTGACGAACGTCGGATCCCGTTGACCCATCAAGATCTTGCCGCTTTAAGATCGCAAGCTGCGATCTTAAAGGCCGGGCGCGGCCAGCACCGCGAATAGCCGCGCTACGCATTTAGTGAACGGTGGGGACGTATCCCGGTTCGTCAGCGCGTCAGGCGATGTGTGCGTTACACCCATCCACGAGCGCTTCTCCGTTCGCGCCCTGAAATGAGCCGCGCCGCCATCCCCGCCGGGCGCATCGAGCGCTCGATCCTGGTCTTGCGCGGGCACAAGGTGCTGCTCGATGCCAAGTTCGCCGCGTTCTACCGCGTCACCACAAGACGTTTGAATGAACCGGTCGCAATTTGCGACCGGTTCCCAGCGTCATCGCTACCTGCGCTTTACCCTGAAGAAGCGATATGACGACGTTGCACGTCCGCCTAAGCAAGGCCGAGATGCACGCTCTGCATCAATCGGCGACGCGGGAATTCAAGCACAGAAAAGGTTACACCGACCCGATTCATCCGCAATTTCCGGACGGTGCCTCTGGCGACGGATTGCACGGTGTTCTATGACGTTCTATGGGAAAATTGCGCATTTCCGGCGTACTGTTCCGGAGTCATTGTTGAGGAGATGGTCATGAACCGCGCACGCGTCCTTGAACTTCTCGCCCAGAGCAAACCAGTTTTGGCGGCCCGTTACGGGGTAACGCAGCTTGCGCTGTTCGGTTCCACCGCACGCAACACCGCGCGCAACGATAGCGACATCGACATCCTGATTGCATTCGACGGTCCGGCAACCTCGGCGCGCTATTTCGGTGTCCAGTTCTATCTCGAAGACCTGTTCGGCTGCCCGGTCGATCTGGTGACCGAAAAGGCGTTGCGCGCGGAACTGCGTCCCTTTGTTGAAAAGGAGGCAGTGCATGTCTGAACCCGCGCAGCGCGAATGGCGATTTTATATTGACGACATGATCGGCTTTGCCGAGAAGGTCATTGCCTACAGCCAAGGCTTGGATCAGGACGGTTTTGTCGGAAGCGGACTGAACTACGACGCCACGGTGCGGAATCTGGAACTGATCGGCGAAGCGGCCATGCATATCCCCGATGATATTCGCCAGGCCAATCCGCAAATACCCTGGCGGCTCATCATCGCCACCCGCAACCGGCTGATCCATGGGTATCTCGGTATCGACAACGACACCCTGTGGAGCATCATCGGTAGCGACATTCCCGCCTTGCTTCCACAGTTAATCGCGCTTGGGGGAAAGCGGCGATGAGCGTCTGCGAAGCCTCTGGATGTTTCCGCGCATGACGGCAGTATATGGACGTGGGCCAATGTTTTTCGATGCCCCATGAACCAAGAATAATTTCGCATCGAGGTTTTTAACTTGAACGCAGCAACCACCGCAGTCCCCGTCATCGCCATCGACGGCCCGTCGGCCTCGGGCAAGGGCACGATTGCCCAGCGCGTGGCCGAGGCGCTGGGTTTTCATTACCTCGACAGCGGCTCCCTGTATCGCCTGGTCGCGCTCGCGGCGGTGAAGGAGGCGACTCGGCTGGATGATGAGGCCGCACTGGCCCGCCGCGCGCTGCACCTGCACGTCACGTTCGAGAATGGAGAAATATTCCTTTTTGGCCAGAAAGTTACAGATGCAATCCGGAGCGAGGAGTGCGGTACCGGCGCCTCACGGGTGGCCGTGCTGCCGGCGGTACGCGCGGCTTTGCTCGAGCGCCAGCGGGCTTTCCGCCAGCCACCCGGCCTGGTGGCCGAAGGCCGCGACATGGGCACCGTGGTGTTCCCGGACGCGCGGCTCAAGGTGTTTCTGACCGCGAGCGCCGAAGTGCGAGCGGAGCGCAGGTATAAGCAGTTGAAAGAAAAAGGAATCAATGCTAACATTCGCACCCTTTTGCAGGAACTGCGCGAACGCGACCAGCGCGACAGCGCCAGAAGCTCAGCGCCCCTGCAAAAGGCGGTCGACGCCCTGG
>JAJZUN010000528.1 GCA_021848555.1 Pseudomonadota bacterium
CACACTCGGTCACCCTCATGCAGTTGCGCTTCGCTTCGTTCGTCGTGATCAACTTACGATAGGACTTTCACCTACAAGAGTGCGCCCGTGCCGGGCGCACAAAAAAACGCCCGCACTTGCGTGCGGGCGGAAAACCGGGTCGGCCATGCGGGAGGAGGAAGGAGATACTTCTTGGCCGACCGGGTGTGAGTGGTATGCGCCGGGACTGTGCATGACGCCTTGGTAGGTTTCATGCCTGAACCTCCAGGTCTTGCTCAGCGCCGCCTTTCGCTCTGCATCGGTTGCGCTGGTGCCAGCGTAACGGCCAGCCGTCCGGCGCTTCAAGAACGGGTGAGCACGGCGCCGTTGATCACGCGCACGCGCTCGCCGACCGCAACCGAAGGGACGCTCGCTTGGGAGACCGTGCGGAAAGAGCCGTCATCCATGCGCACTGTCACGTGGTAGCGGTAACGTTTCTTCACGTTCCTCTCGATCTCGTTGCCGGCCATGGCGCCGCCAGCGGCGCCGAGCAAGGTCATGATGGCGTTGCCGTTGCCGCGGCCCATCTGGTTGCCGACCACGGCGCCGGTGACGCCGCCGGCGACCGCACCCAGGCCGGTGGCATCGCCCTTGATCTCGACCATGCGGATCGACGCGACCGTGCCGCAAGACGCGCAAACGCTGTCGCGTGCCGCCGGTCCGGGCACGCCACGGCGGGCCTCGGCGGCGGGCGCGCTGCTTTGCGCGGCCTTGTCGGCCTTGTCGGAATGCGCTTCCGGCAATAGTCCGCCGATCGCGGCTGCGCCCACCAGGCTGACCACCATCACGGAGGCGGCAGCGCCCAAGATGAGGGGATGCGTCTTTCTGAAACCAGTGCTTTCCATGTCAATCTCCTTTATCCGGTGCGGGCGGACGCACAGGCTCGAGCGTCCCCGCATGGCCTACCGCAAGCGCCGTGCCATGAACAAGGTAGTGTTGTTTATCAATCACCTAGCCATGTCTCATGGGGTTTCGCGACGGGCACGAGCCACGGATCGCCGTAGTCGACGCACGACAGGTCGCCCCGCCGATCCACGTCAATAAGTTGATTCGATTGGATTTTTATTTGTCGTCCGGGCACGACAGCAAGCTCGGCACTGCCCGACCGATTCAAGCGTCTTCCGGCTTGAACATTCCCGGCTCGAGCCGATGGCGCTCGAGCAGCTTGTAGAACTCGGTGCGGTTGCGTTGCGCGAGCTTTGCCGCCTGCGCGACGTTGCCCCGGGTGATCTTCAGGATGCGCACCAGGTAGTCGTGCTCGAACGTGCGCTTCGCCTCGTCCAGCGGGGTCAGGCCGCCGGCCCGATGGTTCAGCGCGCTGTGCACCAGGGACGCCGGAATCACGCCGTTGGTGGCCAGGGCCACGGTCTGCTCCACCACGTTTTGCAGTTGCCGGACGTTGCCCGGCCAAGGCGCCGCCACCAATTGCTCCAGGGCGTCGGGCGCGAAACTATTGACTTCCTTGCGATAGCGCGTCGCCACCTGCTTGAGAAAATACAGGGCGAGCGGCACGATGTCCTCGGGACGCTCGGCCAGCGCGGGAATGGTCAGCGCGACGACGTTCAGACGGTAATACAGGTCCTCGCGAAACTGCCGTTCGGCGATGCGCTGCTCCAGGCTGCGGTGGGTGGCCGAGATGACCCGGATGTCCACCCCGACGGTCTGGATAGACCCCACCGGCCGCACCTGCCGCTCCTGCAGCGCGCGCAACAATTTCGCCTGCAGCGACAGCGGCATGTCGCCGATCTCGTCGAGAAACAGGGTGCCGCCGTCGGCGCTTTGCAGCAGGCCCTTGTGCTCATAGACGGCGCCGCTGAAGGCGCCCTTCTTGTGGCCGAACAACTCGGACTCCATCAGCGCTTCCGGGATGGCGGCGCAATTGACGGCGACGAAGGGTCCGGCGGCGCGGGCGCTGGCGCGGTGGATGGCGCGCGCGACCAGTTCCTTGCCGGTGCCGCTCGCCCCGTAGATGAAAACGCTGGCGTCGGACTGGGCGACCAGCCGGGCGCGGCCGAGCACGTCTTCCATCGCCGCGCTGGCGCTGACGATGCCGCTGCGCCAGGCGTCGTTGGCCGACCCTGCGCCGGTGGCGCCGATGCCCGCCGACAGCTTCAGCGCCTGCGCCACCTGTTCCAGCAGGGCCTGGCTGTCGAAGGGCTTGGGCAGGAAGCCGAAAACGCCGCGCTTGGTCGCGGCCACGGCCTCCGGGATGGTGCCGTGCGCCGTGAGGATGATCACCGGCAGCGTCGGCGCCGTGCTGTGGATGGCATCGAACAAGGCCATGCCGTCCATGCCGTCCATCTTCAGGTCGGTGATCACGAGCTGCGGACGCGAAGCGGCCAGCGCCGCCAAGGCCATGCGGCCGCTGTCCACCGCTTGCACTTGGTAGCCCGAGGCGTTCAGGCGCATGGCCAGCAGCTTGAGGATGTCGCGGTCGTCATCGACCAGCAGGATGAGGGGTTTGGCGCCGCTCATCTGCGTCGGGGCTGGGCATCCTGCCCGCGTTCGATCATGGTGCGCTCCAGATTCTTCAGCGCTTCGAGCTGTTGCCGCATCTGGTCGGCGCGCTTCTGCTCGCCCACGCGCTCGTTCAGCTGCCCATAGAGCAGCCCGGCGAGCGCATGCAGCGGGCTGGCGGCGTCGCCCGATCGCGCCAACGGCTCGAGCAGGCTGGTGGCCCGGGCAGCGTCCTGGACGCTGGCGCCGGGCGTGGCCAGCAGCAGGGCGAGCCGCATCCGGCTCATCGCGCCCTGGTTTCGGGCGAATGCCTGATTGTCGAGGCGGTACTCGCGGCGCTGCTGTTCGGCCGTCATGGTCGCGATGCGCTGCGCATAGCCGATCAGGTCGATGACCTGGCGCGCTTCGGGTTTGCTGCCGGACAAGTCCGGCATGTGCCAGCCGGCGCAGCCGGCGAGCAGCAGCGCGATGGCGAAGAGAAAGCCCTTGCCTAGCATATGTTCCTTCATCCTCGAACGGGCGAGACCGGCAGGCTGACGCGGAAATGCGCGCCGGGCCCGCGCGCCGCGACGACCTCTATGCTGCCGCGGTGGGCGAGCACCAATTCGCGCGCGATCGCCAGGCCCAATCCGCTGCCCTTGATCCGTCCCCGATGGCCGAGCTTGCCCTGGAAAAACCAGTCGAACACCCGCTCCTTGTCTTCAGCCGCGATTCCGGGACCGGCGTCATCGACCTCGATCACGACCATCTCCTTCTCGGCGCGCACGGCCAGCGAAATAGTACCGCCTTCCGGAGAGTACTTGATGGCGTTCGACACCAGGTTGTCTACCACCACCTGCAGCTTTTCCGCGTCCGCCGCCAGCACGGCGGGCTCGAGGCGCAGCAGCAAATTGAGCTTGCGGGCGGCGATGGCGAGCTTGTGCGCCGCCGCCACCTGGCGGGCGACGTCGGACAAAT
>JAJZUN010000529.1 GCA_021848555.1 Pseudomonadota bacterium
CAAGGAAGGGCCCGCCGTCCTGCGCGTGAACGCGCGCGACGCCTCGCTGTGGAATTTTTTCAAGGGCAACGAGACGATGGTGCAGAAAAATCTGACCATCGACCTCACCCCGCCGACGATCGAGCTCGTCGCCGACGACCGCTACGTCAACTTCGGCGGCGTCGGCGTGATCGTGTACAAGGCCTCCGCCGATACGGCCAAGAGCGGCATCCGGCTGGGCAAGCATTTCTACCCCGGTTTCCAGGGGCAGATCAAAGGGCATCCGGATTACTTCCTCGCGTTGTTCGCGCATGCCTATGACGTGGCGCCGGAGGAAAAAGCGCTGATCGTCGCGACCGACAAGGCCGGCAACAGCAAGGAGCTGCCGCTCGCCTACGAACTCAAGGACGTGAAGTACAAGAAGAGCACGATCGCCCTGTCCGACGCCTTTCTGCAGAAGATCACGCCCTTGCTCGCCGATCCCGGCGCGCGCCAGGGGACGCCGCAGGAGATCTTCGTGCGCATCAACAAGGGGCTCAGAAAGGAGAACGAAGACAAGATCGCCGCGGTGACGAGCCAAGCCACGCCGAACCTGCTGTGGCACGGCGCGTTCAGCCAGCTCAGCAACTCGAAGGTCGAGGCCAACTTCGCCGACTCGCGCACCTACACCTACAACGGCGAGCCGGTCGACACCGCGTTTCACCTCGGCTACGACCTGTCCGTGACCAAGCATTATCCGATCGAGGCCGCCAACAGCGGCACGGTCGCGTTCGCCGGCGACCTGGGCATTTACGGCAACGCCGTCATCCTCGATCACGGCCTTGGCCTGCACACGCTCTACGGCCACATGAGTTCCATCGACGTCAAAGTCGGCGACTCGGTGCAGCAGCGCCAGATCCTGGGCAAGACCGGCGAGACCGGCCTCGCCGCGGGCGATCACCTGCACTACGGCGTCTATCTCGACGGCGTCGCCGTCTTGCCGGTGGAGTGGTGGGATCCGAAATGGATCGCGGACAACATCGAGCCGAAGCTCGAAGGCCGCAGCGGCGACGAGATCGCCGTCGCGCAGCAGCCCAAAGCGCGGCACAAAGCCGTGCGCAAGGCCCAGCGCAAAGCGGCGCACAAAGCCGTGTACAAGCGCCGCCACTGAGCGCGCGGCGGCGGTAGCCGCGAAAGAGGATGGAGGACCCGGGTTATTCCTCGCTGGCGACTGTGGCCAGTCCGGCCGCTGCAGCAGGCATCGCGCGATGCGCGCTCGACAGGCGCTGCATGATCGGCAGCAATGCGACGGCCAGCGCGACCCCGGCGCAGGCGACCAGGCCGAGCCTGGTGAACAGGCCGGTGTAGATCGGCAGGCTCTGCAGCGGATCGGTGAGCTGGTCGGGAATCTGCGCGAAGTTGGCGACCACGCTGCCCAGGTACTGGGAAATGCCGCTGGCGAGGAAGAACGCGCCCATCATGAAGCCGCTCATGCGCGCCGGGACGTAACGCGCGACCATCGCCAGCCCCAGGCCGCTGACCAGCAGTTCGCCGAGCGAATAAAAGCCGTAGCCCCAGATCATGAACCAGGACGACACCTTGCCGGCGACGGCGGTGGCGCCGCTGATGCCGAAGATGAAGAAGCCGACCGCGACGACGACGAAGCCGAGCGCGAACTTGGCGGCAATCGGCAAGTCGCGCCCGCCGCGGGCCATCCGGTTGTAGAGCCATGCCAGCACCGGGCTGAGCAGCATGATCCAGATCGGGTTCAGGGCCTGGTACTGCGCCGGCTGCCAGACGAACAGCGTGTAGCCCAGCAGGGTCTGGACGGGGTCGACGTTGCGCAGCGCGAACAAGGTCAGCGAGGTCGACATCTGCTGATAGAAAATGAAGAACAGAATGATCTGCGCGGTCAGGATCAGCATTGCGATCAGGCCGGCGCGTTCGGCCTGGGTGCTGTGCGCGATCATCCAGGCGAAAATTCCGAGCACCAGCACGCCGGCCAGGTAGACCAGCGCGACCGCGATTTCGCGATGCTGCAGGATCAGCGCCGTCGCGAACACCATGCCGACGCCGGCGGCGAGCACTGCGCCGAGTTTGCCCCAGTCGACCGGCGCATCGTCGGGCACCGAGCCCACGTGGGCGAGGGTGCGGCGCAGCAGCAGGTAGTTGAGCAGGCCCGCGACCATGCCGGCGCAACAGACGGCGAAGGCCGCATGCCAGCCGTAGTGCACCTTGATCCAGGGCGTGAGCAGCACCGACACCGTCGAGCCGACGTTGACCGACATGTAGTAGATGGTGAACGCGGCATCGATGCGGGCGTCGTCGCCTTCGTAGATGCGCCGCACCAGGTTGGCGGCGTTGGCCTTGAACAGGCCGTTGCCGACCACGATCACGCCCAGCGTCGCATACAGCAGGGCCAGGCTGTCCGAGGGCACGGCGAGCAGCAGGTAGCCCAGCGCGAGGATAGCGGCGCCTACGCTCATCGTGCGCCGCGTACCCAGGACCTTGTCGCCGAGCCAGCCGCCGATCGCCGGTGCCGCATACACCAGCGCGGTAAAGGCGCCCCAGGTCAGGTTGGCCTTCTGGTCGTCGAAGCCGAGCTGCTGCACCATGAACAGCACCAGCAGCGCGGCCATGCCGTAATAGCCGAAGCGCTCCCATAGTTCGATCAGGAATACCGTGCTGAACGCGCGGGTCTGGCTGGCGCGGGCGGGAGCGGCGTCTGGCTGAATGGCGTTCATGCGGCCTCTGTCCGGGTCGGAAAAGTGGCGCAACGATACGCGCGCGGTCGCCGCTGGCCCGCAGCAGCAGGCGAAACGCCGCCTCGTCGATTTCGAAGCGCGCGATCTGCGCGCGCAGCGACGCTTCGGACAAGCGGCCGCTCGCGTCGCGGCCGACCGCGTCGGCGGCGAATTCGCCCAGCGGTTTGACGTTCGAGCGCTCGCCTATGCCGCCGATCATTTCGCGCTCGTGCGTGAGCAGGCATTTGGCGATGGTCCAGCCCGCATTGAGTTCGCCCACCACGTTGCGCCGCGGCACGCGCACGTTGTCGAAGAAAGTTTCGCAGAACGGCGACTTGCCCGAGACCAGCACGATGGGCCGCGTCGTAACACCCGGGGACTCCATGTCGAACAGGACGAAACTGATGCCGGTGTGTTTCTTCGCGGTGCTGGTGCGCACCAGGCAGAAAATCCAGTCGGCCTCGTCGGCGTAGGAAGTCCAGATCTTCTGGCCGTTGACGATCAGGTGGTCGTCGTGCACCTCGGCCTTGGTCGCGAGCGAGGCGAGATCGGAGCCGGCGTTGGGCTCGGAATAGCCCTGGCACCAGCGGATTTAGCCGCGCGCGATCTTGGGCAGGTGCTCGAGCTTCTGTTCCTCGGTGCCGTGCGCGAGCAGCGCCGGCCCGAGCATCCAGATGCCGAAGCTGGAAAGCGGCGGGCGGCAGGCTAGCGCGCGCATTTC
>JAJZUN010000530.1 GCA_021848555.1 Pseudomonadota bacterium
CTGTCAGCAAGTGCCATCTATTTGGCCTGCGAATACTTCGTCAATGGTATCGAATGGTTTGGCCGCCGCGTGAACCTTGGTGCAACCGCCGTGGGTTCGGTGCTGGCAGCCTTCGGCACAGCACTGCCTGAAAGCGCCGTGACCTTCATGGCCGTTGTCTTTGGCACTACCCCAGCCCAAAAAGACATTGGCGTGGGCGCTGCCATGGGTGGCCCGCTCGTCCTGGCCACTTTGGCCTATGCCGTGGTGGGCTTGGCGCTGATCTTCCACCGCCGTCGACTCGGACGGGAAACGCTCCAGGTGCATGCCGATTACGCCCGCATGAGCCGCGACCAAGCCGCCTTCCTCGCGGTGTTCGTGGTCAAGGTCGCGCTGGGCCTGGTCGCTTTTGCGATCAAGCCGTGGCTGGGCGTGTTGTTCCTCGTCGCGTATGCTCTCTACGTCTGGCGCGAAATTCGAGAGAGCGACACCGCACCCGAAGAAGAAGACATTGAACCTCTCAAGATCCGACCCTCAGTCGCTGAGCCGTCGTTAGGCTGGGCCGCCCTGCAAGCGGGTTTGGCGTTGGCTGTGATCGGTATCGCCTCTCATGTCTTTGTCGGTCAGCTTGAAGCCATCGGCACCGCGCTGGACTGGTCGCCGCATCTGGTGGCCTTACTGTTGAGCCCGGTGGCAACGGAGCTGCCGGAGACGATGAATGCGCTGATATGGGTACGGCAAGGCAAGGAGCGCTTGGCACTTGCCAACATTTCCGGGGCCATGATGATTCAGGCCACCATCCCCAGCGCATTGGGCATATTTTTTACTCCTTGGCTCTTTGATGGTCCGCTGCTGGCCGCCGGCATCATTACTGCACTGGCGATTGTTTTCCTGTGGCAGCTTTTCCGGCGCGGCACTGTGGACGGGCGCGCACTGGTCACGGTCAGTTTGTTCTACGTCGTTTTTGCGGTTTTGGTCGCATTCTACTTCCCGCGTTAGGCGTCCGGTTGAGCTATACCCTAACCCGATGTCAGGATAGGCCAACCCTGAACGTCAGAATAGAGTGCACTCTAGTGTTTATTGACACATGCGGCGAAAAGTCATAGATTTCTTCCTGACATTTAACGTTGGGAGGCATCTTGCAGGGTCAACGCATCGGCTATGTCCGAGTCAGTAGCTTCGATCAGAACCCGGAACGACAACTGGAGCAGGTCGAAGTCGGCAGGGTGTTCACCGACAAGGCGTCAGGCAAAGACACCCTGCGGCCGGAACTCGATTCTCTACTGGCCTTCGTGCGCGAGGGCGACACCGTAGTGGTTCACAGCATGGATCGCCTGGCGCGCAACCTCGACGACCTGCGCCGCCTGGTTCAGAAACTCACCCAGCGCGGGGTGCGCATCGAGTTCGTCAAGGAATGCCTGACCTTCACCGGCGAGGACTCGCCGATGGCGAACCTGATGTTATCGGTAATGGGTGCGTTTGCCGAGTTCGAGCGAGCCTTGATCCGCGAGCGGCAGCGCGAAGGTATCGCGCTCGCCAAGCATCGCGGAGCCTACCGGGGCCGCAAGAAGGCGCTGTCGACCGAACAGGCCGCAGAGCTGCGGCAGCGGGCCGCCGCCGGCGAGCAGAAAGCGAAGCTGGCCCGCGAGTTCGGCATCAGCCGTGAAACCTTGTACCAATACCTGAGAACGGATAACTAACCATGCCCCGCCGTTCGATCCTATCCGCCGCCGAGCGGGCAAGCCTGTTGGCGCTGCCCGATACCGAAGATGAATTGATCCGACACTACACGTTCAGCGAAGCCGACCTGTCGTTGATTCGCCAGCGACGCGGCGAGGCAAACCGGCTGGGAGTTGCTGTGCAGTTGTGCCTGCTGCGCTTCCCGGCACAGGGGTTGCTTCCAGATGCCAGCTTGCCAGTGTCCCTGCTCCAATGGATTGGGCGGCAACTACGCATCGATCCGACGTGCTGGTCGCAGTATGCCGAGCGAGAGGAAACCCGGCGCGAGCATCTGCTTGAGCTGCGCGCTTACCTGAACCTGGAGCCGTTCGGTCTGGCGCATTACCGGCAGGCGGTGCAAGCGGCGACCGAGACGGCCTTGCAGACGGACAAGGGCATCGTGCTGGCCGGCAGCGTCCTCGACGCGCTGCGCCACCGGCGCATCATCATCCCGGCGCTGGAGGTCGTCGAGCGCATCTGCGCCGAAGCCATCACCCGCGCCAACCGGCATATCTACGAAGCCCTGTCCGAACCGTTGTCGGAGGGGCAGCGGCATCGTCTCGACGACCTGCTGAAGCGCCGCGACAACGGCAAGACCACCTGGCTGGCCTGGCTGCGCCAGTCGCCCGCCAAACCGAACTCGCGTCACATGCTCGAACACATCGAGCGCCTGAAAGCCTGGCAGGCGCTCGACCTGCCGCCCGGCATTGAGCGGCTGGTTCACCAGAATCGGTTACTCAAGATCGCCCGCGAGGGTGGCCAGATGACGCCTGCCGACCTGGCCAAGTTCGAGGAGCAGCGGCGCTACGCCACCCTCGTGACGGTGGCCATCGAGGGGATGGCCACCGTCACCGACGAAATCATCGACCTGCATGACCGCATCCTGGGAAGGCTGTTTAACGCGGCCAAGAACAAGCATCAGCAGCAGTTTCAGGCGTCCGGCAAGGCCATCAACGCCAAGGTGCGCCTGTACGGGCGCATCGGTCAGGCGCTGATCGACGCCAAGCAATCGGGCCGCGACCCATTCGCCGCCATCGAGGCCGTCATGTCCTGGGACGCCTTCGCCGAGAGCGTCACCGAGGCGCAGAAGCTCGCGCAGCCCGAAGACTTCGATTTCCTGCACCGTATCGGCGAGAGCTACGCGACCTTGCGACGCTACGCGCCGGAATTCCTCGACGTGCTCAAGCTGCGGGCTGCGCCCGCCGCCAAAGGCGTGCTGGATGCCATCGACGTGCTGCGCGGCATGAACACCGACAACGCTCGCAAGGTGCCTGCCGACGCGCCGACCGCTTTCATCAAGAAGCGCTGGGAAAAGCTGGTGATGAGCGATGTCGGCATCGACCGACGCTATTACGAGCTGTGCGCGCTGTCGGAGTTGAAGAACGCACTGCGCTCGGGCGACATCTGGGTGCAGGGTTCACGCCAGTTCAAGGACTTCGAGGATTACCTGGTGCCTCCCGAAAAATTCGCCAACCTCAAGCGGTCCAGCGAATTGCCGCTGGCCGTGGCCACCGATTGCGACCAGTACCTGAGCGAGCGTTTGGAACTGCTAGAAGCCCAACTTGCCACGGTCAATCGCATAGCGCTGGCCAACGACCTGCCGGACGCCATCATCACCGAGTCGGGCCTGAAAATCACGCCGCTGGATGCAGCGGTGCCCGACACCGCGCAGGCGTTGATCGACCAGACGGCCATGATCCTGCCGCACGTCAAGATCACCGAAT
>JAJZUN010000531.1 GCA_021848555.1 Pseudomonadota bacterium
GAGATTCTGCTCGAGCGGCAGACGGACTACCTATTTCCCACGCGCCGCGGCGACCGCATGACGCGCCAGGCGTTCTGGCACATCATCAAGCGCTACGCGCGCAAGGCAGGCATTGGTAAGGGTCTGTCGCCGCATACCCTGCGCCACGCGTTCGCGACGCACCTGCTGAATCATGGGGCGGATCTGCGCGTCGTTCAGATCCTGCTCGGCCACAGCGACCTGTCGACGACCCAGATCTACACCCACGGTTCGATCGAGCGCATGAAGGATCTTCACGCGCGCCATCACCCGCGCTCCTGAGCGGCGCCGGTTCGCGGAACGGCCGCTCAGCGCTCGAGGAGCTTGAGCTTGTCCGGCTTGCCGTCCCATTCCTTGGCGTCCGCCGGCGCGTCTTTCTTTTCCGTGATGACCGGCCACTGCTTGGCGAGATCGGCATTGAGTGTCTTGAAGGACTCCTGGCCGCCGGGCAGCTCCTCCTCGGAGAAGATCGCTTCCGCGGGACACTCGGGTTCGCAGAGGGTGCAATCGATGCACTCGTCCGGATCGATGACGAGAAAATTCGGTCCCTCGTGAAAGCAATCGACCGGACAGACTTCCACGCAGTCCATGTACTTGCACTTGATGCAGTTTTCAGTCACCACGAAAGTCATCGAATTTCCTTCCAGAACAACGGGCTGTAATGCTGCCCGCGGTCGGCGGCAAGCGGGGCGCCGTGCCGGGCGTCGCATTCTGCCACGTGGCGCGCGCGGCCCGCAAAGCCGCGCGGTCCGCAGGCCTAGGTGAGCCGGCGCTGCAGGGTCGCGAAGTGGTGCGTCTCGCGCTGTTCGGCGCGGTCCTCCAGATAGCGGCGCAGGCTGAACTCCGTGCTCGGAAACGCGAGGTCAGCCCACGGGATGTCTTCCGCCCGGACCAGAGCGGTCTCCAGGCTCTCGGGTCCCGCGCCGTGCTCGTCCACCCGCATGTCCGCGCGGAAAAACACGTGGACCTGATGGGCTTCGAGCACGTGCACGACGGACAGCAGCGAGCCGATCTCGACCTCGACCTGCGCCTCCTCGCGGGACTCGCGCGCCGCGCCTTCCTGCAACGTCTCCCCGTTCTCCAGGAAGCCGGCCGGTACCGTCCAGTAGCCTCGCCGCGGCTCAATCGCCCGCCGGCATATGAGAATGCGTCCGGCGTGCTCCGGCACGCAGCCGACCACCAGACGAGGATTCTGATAATGAACGGCTCCGCACGCCTCGCACACGTAGCGCGGCAAGTGATCGCCAGGCGGTACGCGCACCGTCAGCCGTGCACCGCACTGGCTGCAGAAGCTCATGGTGTGGGGTGAGGGGTGGGGCACCGCGCAACAGCAACAGCTGGGAAACTTTCCGGAGCATAAGCGGCGCGGCGGCCCTTGTCGACCACGGTGCCGCGTGTGTGTGCGGGCGGCCTTGCCTGGCCACGCCGCGCCGCCGCGATGTTGGAATGTCGAGGAGGTTCGGTGGCCGGGCAGCCGGCACCGCGCGGGGCCCGCCCGGTGCAGCCGCTCGCCATGACCCTGATCAGCCCCATCGCGGCGCCGCGCGCGCTGCGCGGCTGATGCACACCGCGTCGCGGCCGGCGTCCTTCGCCTCGTAGAGGGCCGCGTCGGCGCGCGCAACGATCTCATCGAGTGTGCGGGGTCCTTCCGCCGTGGTTGCCAGGCCGGCGCTGAACGTGACACGCAGTTGCGTGGGAGGTTCGCCGGCGGAGATGTCGATGCCCGAGGCCAGCGCGCGCAGCCGTTCGACCGTGAGCAGCGCGCTGTCGAGTGTCGCCTCCGGCAGCACCAGGAGAAATTCCTCTCCACCCCAGCGACCGAGGATGTCGGTCCCGCGCAGCGCCTCGTGCGAGAGGCGCGCGAACTCGCGCAGCACGTGATCTCCGGCGGCGTGACCGCACTGGTCATTGATGGTCTTGAAGTGATCGAAATCGAGCAGCGCCACGGTGAGCGGCCGGCTGTGCTCGATCGCCGAGTCGAGCGCCAGGGTGGCCAGCTGCGCAGTGTGCCCGCGGTTCGGCAGGCTCGTCAGCGGGTCTGCATTGGCCAACAGCAGCAGTTGCCGGCGATGGCGCCGATCCGAGATCAGGATGTAGGACAGCAGGACGATGACCAGACCGCCGGCGACGCCGGCGGTTCCCATCCAGTTCAGCAGCTGGCGCTGCTTGGCGGCCCGATGGGCAGCGGCCTGGAGCTTGCGCCTCAATACGGCGTTGCGCCGGAACTCCTGAGTGGTCCGAAAACGCATCTCGAGAGCGGCTCTCAGGCGCGCCTGACTGATCCGGTTCTGCGCCTTGAAGCGGCGTACGTACTCACTCTGGTCGCGATACGCGGCCGCATACCGGTGCAGCGCGGCGTTAGCCTGTGAGCGGGCGAGGTAGGCGGGAGCGACGGTTGATGGCACCATGTCCGCGCCGGAGTGATCGAGCACTTTGTTGAGCAGCGCGAGGGCGTGCCGCGGATGTTTCTCGGCAAGCGCGATTCGCGCCAGCAGCGCGTCGGCTTCCTTGACGCTGGAGTGCGCCTTTCCGGCCGCGAGCACTGGTGCGGCACGGTTGCACGCCCGGCTCGCGGCGGCGAACCGTTTCACTGCGAGGTCGACCTGACAGATACGCAGATTCGCGTAAGCGACTCCCTGGTCATTGTCGCTCGTGAAGCTGATGGCGCGCGCCCTGCGATAGACGGCGATGGCTTGATGAAAGTGACGCATGGAGCGCAGGATCCCGCCTTCGAAGTACAGGTCATTGGCCAGATAGTCGGTCGATTTGTGCGCCTTGTCCCAGCCGATGATCTGTCGGATCAGCCTCAGCGCCTGCCTGTAGTCGCCCATCGTGCGCAGCACGTGAGTGAGGAAGACGCCCGCATCGGTACGCACGACGGCCAGGCCGAGCGCCTGAGCCTGCATATACGCCTGGGTGAGGTCGCGGATCGCGAGGTCGGAGCGATTACGCAGTATGTTCAGCTCGCCCGCCGTGATTTCCAGGCATAGAGCGCTGGGCGAGCTCGGCTGCAGCGGGGCGCGGGCCTGCTCGATCCGCCGCAGCGCCCGCGCAATCCGGGCTGGCGCGTTGAAGCTGAGCGCGTAGCTCGAGAGCAGCTGCTGGTGCAGCGGGTCACGGGCTCCGCCGAGCAGGTTCAAGCCCCGGAGGGCCGGGGCGCGTGCGGCGTGATACAGGGCCAGCTCGCGGTAGGCGGCCGCCTGGATGGCGTACAGCCCCGCGAGGCGCCGTGGATCGGTGTGCGCGCTGCCGGCCGGCAGTCGGGCGACGCGTGCCTCGGCTTTCGCCAGGGCCTCGCTGGCGTCGCGCGAGACCAGGTGGCGCAGCGCGACGAACTCCCGTTCGTGCACGGGAAAGCAGCCGGCGTGCGCCGGCCCCGCGCTGCTCACGGCCGCGAGCAAC
>JAJZUN010000532.1 GCA_021848555.1 Pseudomonadota bacterium
GTTTTCGATCGCGTTGGCGATCGCCGCCATCGGCGCAATGATCGGCACCTCGCCGCAGCCGCGCACGCCGTAGGGATGATTCGGATTGGGCACCTCGACGATCACGGTGTCGATGTGCGGCAGGTCCGAAGCGACCGGCACGCGGTAGTCGAGAAAGCCAGGATTCTGCAGGATGCCGTCTGCGCCGTAGACGTATTCCTCGTTCAGCGCCCAGCCTATGCCCTGCGCCGCGCCGCCCTGCATCTGGCCTTCGACGTAGGCCGGATGGATCGCCTTGCCCACGTCCTGCATCACGGTGTAGCGCAGGATCTTGACCGCGCCCGTTTCCCGGTCCACCTCGACATCGACGATGTGCGTGCCGAAGCCCGGACCGGCGCCCTGCGCATTGATTTCCGCATGCCCGGCCATGGTGCCGCCGGTCTTGCCGCCCATGCGCGCGAGTTCGGCCAAGGTCATCGGTTCGAACTGCGCCACGCTCGCGTCGGCGGGCTGCGCGCGGCCGTCCTTCCACGCCACCGCTTCCACCGGCACTTCGCGGATTTTCGCGACGCGCTGACGCATTTTCTCGATCAGATTGCGCGCGGCGACCACGCAGGCCATGCCGCCGGCGAACGTGCCGCGGCTGCCCGCGGTAAGAAAATTGAAGCCGAGCGCGGAGGTGTCGCCGATCACCGGGCGCACGCGATCGAGCTCGATGCCTAACTCCTCGGCCACCATCATCGACAGCGAAGCGCGCGAACCGCCGGCGACATCGATGACGCCGAGCATCAGCGTGAGGCTGCCGTCCTCCTGCAGGTTGAGCGAGCAGGTGGTCTCGTTGCCGATGTTGAACCAGAAGCCGGTGGCGACACCGCGCCCCTGATTGGGCGCGAGCGGCGCGCGGTAATGCGGATGCGCGCGCGCCGCTTCCAGCGTCTGCACATAGCCGATCGGCCCGAGCTTGGGGCCGTAATAGGTCTGCGTGCCTTCCTTCGCGGCGTTCTTCAGGCGGAATTCGATCGGATCCAGCCTGAGTTTCTTCGCCATTTCATCGATCACGCTCTCGACGCCGAGCACCGCGATCGGCGCGCCCGGCGCGCGATAGGCGGCGACCTTGGGCCGGTTCACGGTGACGTCGTTGCCGACGACATGCACGTTCTCCAGGTCGTAGCGCGTGAACGCGCACATCGAAGCCTGGTTCACGGGCGAACCGGGGAAAGCGCCCGCCTGGAAATTGAGCACCGCCTCGGCCGCGGTGATCCTGCCGTCCCGGGTAGCGCCGAGCTTCACCCTCACGTTCGCGCCCGGAGTCGGACCGGTGGCGCGGAACACTTCCTCGCGCGTCATCACCATTTTCACCGGGCGGTTCGACTTGCGCGACAGCGCGATCGCGAGCGGCTCGTTGTAGATGTTGTTCTTGCCGCCGAAGCCGCCGCCGATCTCGGTCGGCGTGACGCGTATTTTCGACACGTCCATCTGCAGCACCTTGGCGCACTGCGCGCGAAACACGAATTGTCCCTGCGTCGCGGTCCACAGTTCCGCCTGGCCGTCCGCGCTGTAGCTCGCGAGGCAGGCCTGCGGCTCGATGTAGCCCTGGTGCACCGGCTTGGTGTTGAACTCGCGCTCGATGATCACGTCGGCCTGGGCAAACCCGGCCGCGACGTCGCCGCGGCCGAATTCGAGGCGCTTGGCGATGTTGGACGGGCGCTCGGGCTTCGGTTTCACGCCCTGGGTGTACTGGTTTTCGTGCAGCAGCGGGGCGTCCGGCTGCATCGCTTCGACCACGTCGATCACGTGCGGCAGCACTTCGTATTCGACTTTGATCAGCGCCAGCGCTGCGCGCGCCACCGACTCGCTCGTCGCCGCGACCGCGGCCAGCGGATGGCCATCGTAGAGCACTTTTTCGCGCGCCATCATGTTGCGCGTGACGTCGCGGAAATTGATCATGAGCTCGCCCACCGGCGCCATCTCGTCCGGCATTTCGGCGAAATCGTCGCGCGTGACCACCGCCTTCACTCCGGGCAGCGCGAGCGCCGCCGAAATGTCGATCGACACAATGCGCGCATGCGCGTGCGGGCTGCGCAGCACCTTGCCGATCAGCTGGCCGGGCAGATTGTAGTCGGCGCCGAAGCGCGCCCTGCCCGTGACCTTGTCCACGCCGTCCGGGCGCAGCGGGCGCGTGCCGACGATCTTGAGCTGCTTTTCCTCGTATTTCACCGTAGTCGACATGATCAGGCTCCCCGCATTTCGCGTCCGGCGTCGAGCACCGCCTCGACGATTTTCTGATAGCCGGTGCAGCGGCACAGGTTGCCCGCGAGCCAGAAGCGCACTTCGCTTTCGGTCGGATCCGGATTGCGCTCGAGCAGCGCGCGCGCCGCGATCAGGAAGCCCGGCGTGCAGATGCCGCACTGCAGCGCCGCATGCTCGATGAATTTCTTCTGCAGCGGATGCAGCTTCTCGTCCTTGGCCATGCCTTCGACCGTCTCGATCGCCTTGCCTTCGGCCTCGACCGCGAGCATCAGGCAGGAACAAACCAGGCGGCCGTCGACCATGACGCTGCAGGCGCCGCAGTCGCCGGTGCCGCAGCCCTCCTTGGTGCCGGTGAGCCGCAGCTCGTCGCGCAGCGCATCGAGCAGCGTCTGCCCGGTCTCGCACAGAAATTCGACCTGGTCGCCGTTGACCGTCGTGCTTACGTGATTGCGTGCCATCAGTTCTGCCCCCTTGCCCGTTCCAGTGCGATCGCGGCCGCACGCCGCGCCATCACGCCGGCGACCTTGATCCGAAATTCCTTGGTGCCGCGCTTGTCGTCGATCGGCCTACAGGCCGCGCTCGCGGCCGCGGCCAGGCGCTCGAGCGCGGCCGCATCGACTTTGCTGCCCACGAGTGCGGCGGCCGCCTCGGGCACGAACAGCGCGCGCGCCGCGACCGCACCCAGGCTCACACGCGCGGCGCTGCACACGCCTTTGGCGTCCAGCGTCAGGTTGACCCCGGCGCCGACGACCGCGATGTCCATCTCGCTGCGCGGCGTGAAGCGCAAATAGGCGTCGCCCGAATGCGCTTGCCGCTGCGGCAGCAGGAACGACACTACGAGTTCGCCGCCGGCGAGCGTGGTCTTGCCCGGACCCGCGACGACTTCCTCGACCGGGATTTCGCGCTTGCCCTTCGGCCCGACGATGCAGGCAATGGCGCCCGCGGCGATCAGCGCCGGCACGCTGTCCGCGGCGGGCGAGGCGTTGCACAGATTCCCGCCCATGGTGGCGCGGCCCTTCACCTGGATCGAGCCGATATATTTCACGCCGTCGATGATCCCCGGCCAGGCCTTGGCGAACGCGGCGTGCTCGATCAGCTCCATGCAGGTCACGGCGGCGCCGACGCGGTAGCCGCCGGCCTCGGCAGCGAGGCTGCGCAGCTCTGGAATGCCCTTG
>JAJZUN010000533.1 GCA_021848555.1 Pseudomonadota bacterium
GACGCTGCAGTTGCAGACCCAGCAGGCGACGCTGTCGGGAATCAACTATCCGCAGGTGATCAGCCAGTACCAGCAGAGCCTGACCGCGCTGCAGGCGTCGGAGGCGGCGTTCGCGCAGTTGCAGGGGTTGAGCCTGTTCAAATACATCTGAGTTCCCGCCAGCAGCGGAGTTCGCGGAGTCATCGCCGTCGAAAGGCGCCTACGACCGATGCTGCGTTTGTGTGCCCGTCTCGATGAGTGACTGCATGCCGCGCACCAGCCTTGGCGACACCGCGCAGGAGGCACTACGCGCAACCTTGCCCATGTGCTCTCCGGAGAGACCGACATGTCCACCCTCGTTTCGATCATCATCCCGACGCACCGCGCCGAGCATTTCCGGAATGCCCTGCGCTGCGCGCAGGCACAGACCCACACCGAGATCGAAATCCTGGTCAGCGATAACAGCGAAAGCGAACAGATTCATGCGCTGTGTCGCCAGCACCCGGAGGTGCGCTACCGCAGGAATGTCGATGGCATTGCCGCGAGCAATATCGCCGAGCCGCTGTTGATGGCTCGAGGCGAATTCGTCAAATATCTCTTTGACGACGATTTACTGTACCCCCATTGTGTCTCGACAATGCTCGGGCATTTGGGCCGGCTGCCTGCAGCGGCGCGCGCCGAAGTCGTCCTGATCACATCGGCACGACACGTCATAGACGGTGACAGCGTTGCCTATGGTGAGATCCGGCAGGAAGCCCTGAAGGCATCGACGGTGATCCCTGGGCAGGAAGCGTTGCGTCAGCTCATTGTCGGACAGTCGAATTTCATCGGCGAATTCTCGAGCGTCCTCTTCCGGCGCGACGCCGTGCACTTGGCACACGCAGGGGAACTCTACGACGCCTTCGGCGCCAATTACCCGATCGGATTGATCGACGTGCCGCTGTACGCCCGGCTCTTAAGCGTCGGAAGCCTACTGTACATACCACAAGCGCTGTCAGCCTTCCGTCTGCATGACGCTGGTGGATCAACTGCGCATGCCAATCCCTTATTCCACTTCGCCGTGTCGGACTGGTTCAGATTGGTCGAAGGGGCCGTGGCCTGTGGCCTTCTAGACCCCGGGCAGGCGCGCACTGCCGCAGTGAACTATCTGAAGCTCTCGTCGGGCTTCGAAACGGCATTCGCCAACGAATTGCGTCCGTGGCGCGAACGAGCGCAACGCTTGATGCATCTTTTGCATGCCGGCAACGCAGCCTGAAGCGTTCGCGTGATGATCTTTGCTCCGCGACGACGCCGGACCACAACCTCCTTGTCCGCTGGCAACACGTCATGCTCACACCGCCCCAGAAGCAAAGCCGTCATGCCTCCTGCACGTGGAAGGCATGGGCAGAAGCGCACAACGCTTTGTATACCAATTTCTTGCGACCCATGAAGATTCGACGCAAGGAACAATCGTCCCAGGTTTCACGCACCTCAGGAAGTGCCCGATGGACCACCTGAAACTGACGCCGACTGATAGCGTGGCTGCGCAAGCGTGCATCCGCCCACGCCGCATCGGCCATCTGATCCTTCACCCGCGCCGCGCCGCCCTTCACCCATACGCCAACCTAGCCGGCCTGCAGGCGCTGCTACCGGGTGCCACCGTGCATGCGCTCCCCGGCACGGCTTGGCACGGCACCGATGCCGCGCAGCAACCCGCGCCGGACACCATGGATGCATTCCTGGTCCGTGTAAACGACCTGGACGCCGACGCCGTGGCGACGCTGGAGCGGCTAGTCGACAACGCAAAAACGGTCGTCTGCGAACTCGACGAGGCGCCCGTAGCAAGTGAGCTCTCCGCGGCCGCACAGAAAGCATTGGCCAGAGTCGCAGCGGTGATCGTACCGACCGCGGCCGTGCGTGAAGCCTGTGCTAGGGCTGCTTGCAACGTCCTGCTCTGTCCTGAGGCGATCGATCTGGAGCGTTGGAGCGCGCGCAGCGTTTCCGCGGCCGCCCGGCCGGTACGCATCCTGTGCAGCGGGCACGGCGAGCGCGCGCCCGATTTCGCCTGGCTTGGCCCTGTGTTCAAGCGGCTTCACACGCGCTATGGCGCGGCCATCCGCTTTGTGTTCGTGGGCCTTCCCAAGATGCCCAGCCTGGACTTGGGCGCCTGCGATCGACTGCTCTTGCACGCTGATGCGACCAGTCACGCCGACCTGTTATCGCGCTTGAACATCGACATCGGCGTGGCACCGATTCTTGACAGCACGGCCAAACGCGTGCGCAGTGGCTTCGAGCGCGTCGAATTTGCCGCCCTCGGCATTGCCGGGGTCTTCAGCGATGTCGAGCCGTACGCCGGAGTGCACGACGGCGTGACGGGTTTGCGCGTACCCAACACGGAGCAGGCGTGGTTCGAGGCCCTGTGCCGGCTCATTGACTCCCCCGATGTGCGTCACTCGGTCGGGCGCGAAGCGCGATTGCAGGCCGAACAGACGCATGCGCTGAGCACCCACGTGGCAGCAATCGGCGCCCTTTATCGCAAGGCCTTCGGGCTCCCGGATACTGCCCTCGGCGCGGCGGCTCAGAGTGCAGCGCCACAGCCACGGCCGACACCGCCGTGGCTGTTGGCGCAACGCGCGCTGCCCGCTGAGCGCCACTGGGTGCTTGAAGAGTTCGGCCTTGCGCAGCCACGGCTTGGCGCTGTGGTGCTGCCCGGCACCCTTTCATCGGAGCAAGTCACGCTGGAGAGCCTGCGCGAGCAATGGCTCGATGTGCAGAGCATGGTGCTTGGTGCCGACACGGATGGGCACATGCTGGAGCAGCTCAACGCGGCCCTCGGCACCCGCGACTTCGGCGACTGGGTCACAGCGATCGACGCGGGTGACAGGCTCGCACCCGACGCCACGGCGCGCTTGGCGCAGGCGTTGCGCGACCGGCCGCAGTTGCAACTCATCTACACGGACGAAGACACCCTGACCGCGGACGGCCAGCACCTAAACCCCCACTGCAAGCCCGACTTCAATCTCGACTACCTGCGCAGCCTGCCGTACATCGGCGGGC
Source organism: Pseudomonadota bacterium (assembly GCA_021848555.1). The sequence continues at coordinate 3,016 of JAJZUN010000533.1, forward strand.
TGCTGCTGATCCGCCGCGACCTGTTCGAAGCGCTGGGCGGATTCGACCCGGCGCGCGAGGGCGCCGAGGATTACGACCTGCTGCTGCGCGCGTGGGAGCACCTGCAGGCCAGCGGCGCCGGCGAAGCCGCGATCGGCCATGTTCCGCTGGTGCTGTACCACCGCGGGCAGGGATCCGGCCATACCCGCAAGTCCGTTCCGGAGATCCTGGCGGCGGGCCAGGCTGCGTTGCAGGCCCACTTCGAGCGGCTGGGAATCGCCGCCGAAGTCCAGCCGGGGCCCTTTCCTCCGTCTTTCCGCGTGCGCTGGCCGCTGCCCGAAGTCCGGCCACTGGTGTCGATCCTGGTGCCGACTCGCAACCAGCTCGCGTTGCTGCAGCGCTGCATCGAA
>JAJZUN010000534.1 GCA_021848555.1 Pseudomonadota bacterium
TCATGAGCACCGCGAGCAGCAGGATCAGGAACGGCAGGATGCCGCGGATCACCTCGCCGACCGGCGCCGTGGAAATGGTCGAAAGCACGTAGAGGTTCAGCCCCACCGGCGGATGCACCAGCCCGATCTCCATGTTGTGGGTGAAAATGATGGAGAAATGCACCGGATCGACGCCCATCGATTTGAGCACCGGCGCCAGGATAGGCAGCACCAAGAGCAGGGTCGCGATCACCTCGAGGAAACAGCCCAGCACCAGCAGCAGAATATTGATCATGAGCAGGAACTGCCACTTCGCGAAGTGGTGGTTCACGATGAATTCCACGAGCTTCGCTGGAATTCCCGATTCGGTCATCCAGTGGCCGAACGCGAGCGCCGTGGCGACGATCAGCATGATCGTGCCGGCGCTCCTCAGTCCGTCGGCGATCACCTCCAGCGTCTTGGTCCAATGGAAGCCGCGATAGAACAGCAGCGACACCAACAGCGCCGTGACCGAGGACAGGGCCGCCGCCTCGGTTACGGTGACGAAGCCGCCGTAGATCCCGACCAGCACCACGATCGGCACCGCGAGCGCCGGCAGCGCGCGCAGGGACACCCGCAGGCGCTCCTGGATGGGCTTGCTCGGCTCCACCGGAAAATTGTGCTTGCGCGCGTAATACAGCACCCACAGGAAAAATACCGCCGCCTGCAGCAGCCCCGGCAGCACGCCGGCGAGGAACAGCCGCGGCACCGACTGCTCGGCGACGATGCCATAGAGCAGCAGCGCCAGGCTGGGCGGAATGACGATGCCGATAGTGCCCGAGGCACCGACCACGCCGAGCGCGAACGAGCGCGGATAGCCGCGCTCGATCATGGCCGGGATCAGGAGCGATCCCATGGCAAGCGCGGTCGCGACGCTGGAGCCGCAGATCGCGGCGAACAGCGTGCACGAGACCACGGTGACCAGACCGAGGGAGCCGCGAACGCCGCCGAGCCAGACCGTGGCGAGATCGACCAGCGCCTTGGCCACGCCGCCGGAGCGCATGAATGCGCTCGCCATCACGAACAGCGGCAGCGCCATCAGCGTGGTCGAGTTCAAATCATTGATCACCCCCTGCGCGAGGCCGATCAGCGGCTGCCCCGAGACGTAGTACAGCACGCCGGCGCAGGTGCCGAGCACCAGGAATATCGGCATGCCCGCTGCGAGCAGGCCGAAGAACAGCGCGAGGAACAGGAAGGTCATTGCGTCGCGCTCATTCGGGCTTGGGCGCTTCCAGGCCTTCGACCGTTTCGTGCACGACGTGTCCCGGCTTCATCGTGCGCGGATCGTAATGGAACAAGTAGCGGAACAGGCGGATTACGTAGCGCACGAGCATCAGCGCGCCGCCCGTGGGCAATGCGAGGTAATAGATCCACATCGGGAACTGCAGATCGCTGGAACTGCGCTCGTCGATCGCGAGCGAGCCCTGCACGATCTGCACGCCGTACCACAGCATCGCGCCTGAAAACACGATCGCGACCAGGCAGTTGAACACTTCTATCCAGCGCGCGACCTGCTGCGGCAGTATGCGCAGCACCAGATCCGGGCGCACATGGCCGTCGCGGCGCGCCAGCTGGCTCGAGATGATCATGACCGCCCAAATGACGAGGTAGACGATCACCTCCTCGGCGTAGCTGATCGCGTGTGCGGGCGTGAGATAGCGCCCGACGACCTGCCACAGGGCGACGACGAGCGCGCACAGACCGAGCAGACCCGTCAGGGTCTGCTCGACCCAGTCCCAGAACTTCATCGAGCAGCGCCGACGGGACTCAGCTCGCCGTGCTGATTGCGGACATCACCAGCTTGACCATCTCCGGCGAGATCTTGAGCGTCTTCACCAGCTCGTCCTGCTCCTTCATCATCAGCGCGCGCTCGGCCAGGGTCTGCTCCCGCTTCGGATCGGCGAACTTGATTTTGTGCGACTCGAGCGTGCCGCGCGCCTTGGCCTGCGCCGCAGCCATGTTGGCGCGGTAGGTGGGAATGTTCTGCAGCCAGATGTCGGTCATCATTTTCTGCAGCTCGGGGGTGAGCTTCTTCCAGAAAATTTCGCTTACCATCGGCACGTACATGGCGACGAATTGATGATCCTCCAGCACGTACTTGACGCCGGCATCCCACAGCTGCGCGCTGACCACGCTTTCGTCCGAGCTGACGAAGCCGTCGAACACGCCCTGCGACAGCGCGAGCGGCACCTGCGGCCAGGCGGTGGTGTTCGGGATCGCGCCGAGGAAGCGCGCGCGCCAGGCCTGGCCGGCGCCGCCGGAATTGCGGATTTTCATGCCCTTCAGGTCGGCGAGCGAGTTGAGCGGTTTGGTCGCGCTGAACCAATTCTGGTAGCCGAGGTCGAGCCAGGGGCCGAGCACGTGCGTATGCAGCTTCTGCTCCGCCTCCTGACCGAGCAGCGCGCCGGCCTTGCCGTCCATGGCGCGATGCACCTCGTCCACCGTGCGGCCGTAGAACACAGGCAGCTGGAACACGTCGGCGTCCGGGATGATGCCGGTGATGGTCCAACTCCCCGGGCAGGCCATCTCGACCTGCCCCTGGATCAGCGCCTTGCCGACCTGCAGGTCGGGAAACAGCTGGCCGCTCTCGTACAGCTTGGTCTTGATCTTGCCGCCGGAGGCGGCCTCGACCTTCGCCAGGTAGTCCTTCATCGAGACATTGCGCAGGTGGCTCGGCGCGGTATCGAGCGAGCAGCGCAGGAGCAGCGGTTCGTCGGCGGCGCGGGCCGTGCGCGACAGCGCCGGGGCAGCCAGCGCCGCAACCGATGCGGCGATGAAATTGCGGCGGGAAATGTGTGAAGTCATTGAATCCTCCTATTGGCCAACTTATGTTTAACTTCTTAATGTTATTGCGGCGATTATAGTTTTGAAGTGCGCACTGACTACTAGGGGTTTACCCGAAGTTCGCACAGGCGCCCGCGTGGCCGGCTGATTACTGCTTCAGTTCGGGGAAGTCTTCCTCGAAGAACTCCCACTGCCCGCGCCCGCCCTGCGCGCGGCGCTCGGCTTCGACGCCGCGCAGCTGCACGCGGCGTATCTTGCCGGAAATGGTCTTGGGCAGATCGGAAAACTCGATCCGGCGCACGCGCTTGTACGGCGCGAGATTGCCGCGCACGAAAGCGAATATTTCCTTCGCCAGTTCGCGGCTGGGCTGCGTGCCCTGGGTCAGAATCAGAAACGCCTTGGGCACGGCGAGGCGCACCGGATCCGGGCTCGGCACGACGGCCGCCTCGGCCACCGCCGGATGCTCGAGCAGCGCGCTCTCGAGTTCGAACGGGCTGATGCGGTAATCCGAAGCCTTGAACACGTCGTCGGCGCGACCGACGTAGGTGATATAACCGTCGGCATCGCGGCTCGCCACGTCGCCGGTGCGGTAGTACCCGCC
>JAJZUN010000004.1 GCA_021848555.1 Pseudomonadota bacterium
GGCATGTTCTATCTGGTCCACGTCTACTCCGGGCGCGACGGCAATCCGATGGATCTCACCTACGAGGATCTGGTCATCGCCTATACCGGCAGCGGCAAGGGTTCGAGGCTGGAAGCCGCCCTGCGCGGACCGATGTCCAGCATGCTGCCGGCGGAGGAAGCCAACGCCCTGGTGAGCTGGGCGCAGAAAGGCGCGGACCGTCCGACCTACGAAACCTTCATCCGGCCTACGATAGACAAGCGTTGCATGTCCTGCCACGACGGCAGCAATCCGCACCTGGCCAACCTGGGCGGCTTCGACAACATCAAGAAGGTGACCGAGCAGGATACCGGGACCGACATCTATACGCTCGTGCGCGTCTCCCACATTCACCTGTTCGGCATGACGTTCATCTTCTTCATCGTCGGCCTCATCTTCAGCCACGCCTACGTGCGGCCGTTGTGGTTCAAGTACCTGATCATGGGACTGCCTCTCTTTTGCGAGGCGGTCGACATCAGCTCCTGGTACCTGGTCAAGCTCTACCATCCTTTCGCCTGGGTGACCATGGCCGCCGGCGGCGTGATGGGCATCAGTTTCGCCACGATGTGGTTCATTTCGATGTACCAGATGTGGATCGGCAGCACGCCGGCGCCGGTGCGGCAGCGCAAAGAAGGGGACGCCCCGGTCATCGGCTGAACGCAAGCCAGACTGGCCGGGCAGCGGAAGGTCCCGGTTCAAACAAAACAGCCCGTCACTGCACGGGCTGTTTTGTGCTGAGCCTGGTCGAGCGCAGCCACGTGAAGCGTCTCCGGCGCAGGGCTATGCGGTTTGCGCCCGGCGCGCTGGGCATGCGACCGCGCTTGAGGCGCCAATTACGGAGAGTTGGACTTCCTGGCGGACCCGCCTCGCCGTGTTCAAACAAAAAGGCCATTCCCGCTATCCGGGAATGGCCCTCCAGTTATTCAGGCACGGTACTCAGGGCCTGAGCCCGGCGCTATTTCGCCGGTTGGCTGGCGTACCAGGTGGCAAGGCTCTCGATGATCGCATTGCCGTAAGTGAAGCTCATCCGGTGCATGGTCGAACTCTCGCGCTTGTCGTCGCGGTAGGCTCTGAGCGCCATCACCAGATAGTCCTTGTCCTGCCCTTTCATCTTCGGCGCCGCCATCGTGGCGGTGGCGTCCTGGTCGTGGCAGCGGTCGCATTTTGCCGCGAGTTCCTGGGTGGAGGTCGGCACCTGATCCGCGGCTCTGGGCGCCTGCGATGCATAGAACGCCGCGATATTGTCGATATCCTTGTCGCCCAGCCCGGCGACATAACGCTGCATGCCCCAATTCTTGCGCGTGGTCCGGTAGGCCTTGGTCGCTTTGACCAGGTACTGGGCGTCCTGGCCTGCAAGGCTGGGTGTCGCGGCGTCGACGCTGACACCTTGAGAGCCGTGGCAGCCGCCGCACATGGCGCTCGCCGGCTCGCCTGCGGCCGGATCGCCATGGGTGGGTGCGTCGCGCTTGACCGGGGTCTGGGCGGCGAAATACAGCGCCATGCTCTCCAGTTCCAGCTTGTCCGTATCGCGCATGCTGGACTTCATCGCGTTTTTCGCGCGGTCGCCCTGGTGATACTCCTGGATCGCCGCAACCAGATAGTGGGGTTGCTGGCCGGCCAGGGTGGGGGTGCCCGGAATCTTGCTGTTGCCGTCTTCGCCGTGGCACTTGGCGCAGGCCGCGGCGAGCGCCTTGCCCTGCTCGTAGGGCGAGGAGTGCTTGACGTCGGTCGCCGCCGTATTGGCGATCGCCGGCAGGCTGGCGAAATACGCGGCCACATTGCGCAAGTCCGCCTCGCTCATGTTCGTGGTCAGGTTCTTCAGCGCGGCATGAGAACGCTTGCCGTCCTTGTACTCTTTCAGGGAATTGAACAGATAGCGCTCGCGCTGCGCCGCCAGATTCGGAATCGCCGGGGCGATGCCTTTGCCATCCAGGCCGTGGCAGGCTTTGCAGTCGCGCTCGACGATGGCCTTGCCTGCGCCCACATCCGCGGCCGCGGTTTTTGCGCTGGTGTCCGCTTTTTCCCCGCAGCCCGCCAGCATCATCGACAACACGACCATGCTCAGTATCGTTTTTTTCATTGGCAATCTCGAAGAGTGTTGAGCCGGCAGCTCGTTTCCAAAAAAAGGCCGGATACCAGTCCGGGCCTTGTGCGGGGCGCACGCGCCCCATAATTCAATTATACCCGGTTCCCCGGCTTAGCCATGCGCCCGGGCGCCGGCCTGCGGCGCTCGGGCGCACCCGGTCAGGCCCCGGTGACGTCCCCGAATACGCCGATCAGCACGAACACCAGCAGCAGCAAGCCGAAGGCGATCAGCGTGAAGCCCAATATTTTCGATCCCGTGGTCATGGGTTGCGAAGGCGCGTCGACCAGGAATTTCTCGAGTTCCCCGGTGGCGACCAGGCGGTTGTATTCCACCGTGTGCTCGTGCTTGAATTCCTCCAGCCGCATGGTGCCGGTGAACATCACCACGTCCAACGGGAATTTGTCCGGCCGGAAATGGTTGTTGAAGAAATGCACCGTGAACAGGAACAGTGCGGCGAGCAGCGCTTCCTCCCCGTGGAAAATCGTGGCCACGTTGAACGCCCAGCCCGGCAGGAATGTGGCGGTCACGTTCGGAACCCACAGCATCAAGCCGGTAAATCCGATGATGGTCACGCCCCAGAACGGCGCCCAGTAGTCGAATTTCTCCCAGTAGGTCCAGCGGTCGAACACCGGCCGCGGGCCCAGGCCGAAGAACCACTTGAACATCGCCAGGATGTCCCACAGATCCTGCCAGCGCGGAACCAGGGAGTTGGGGCCGAACCAGTCGAAGCTTCTCCAGTTGCGGGCGATGCGCATCACCATGTAGATCAGGTGCACGAAGAACACGATCGCGAACAGCACCGCGAACGTGCGGTGTATCACGGCTGCGACCTTGGGGCCGCCTAGCCAGTGCATGACCACCGGCGCCCAGGTCGTGTCCGCATACAGCACCGACATGCCGGTCAGGGTCAATATCATCAGGCTCAGGGCGAACGTCAGGTGGCCGATGCGCCAGATCAGCGGGAAGCGCTGGTAATGCTTGCCCTTGTATTTGCCTTCCAGCAGTTCATCGGTCTTCACGTGCGGCCGGGATTTGCGCTCCTTGCGGTCCTTGTATTCGCGGTAGAACCACAGGGCGGTATGCGTCCAGAAGAAGGCGAAGGTGCCGGCGAGCAGCTGCAGCATGAACTTGGAGGCGATCCAGATATAGGGATAGCGGGCGAAATTGTGGGGCGTGCCGTGCGGCTCGAAGGTGGTGAAGCCCTTGGTCGCTTCGGCATGGCATTTCTGGCAGGTCTTGAGGCGATTGTCCGGATACACGCTCGATTTCGGATCGTCCACGCGCTGAATGCCGTGGCTGCCGTGGCAGTCGAAACACTTGGCCGTGTGCGCATAGCCCAGGGTATTCACCTGCCCGTGGTAGGTCTCGGTGTAAGTCTTCAGGCTTTCGGCGTGACAGCCGCCGCAGTTCTTGGTGATGGCGAGCTTGGCCGCATCCTTGGCCGGATCTTCGACGTCGTGGGTGGTATGGCAGTCGGAGCAGATGGCGGCGACCGGATTCTTGTCGTTCAGGACGGCTTTGCCGTGGACCGAGGTCCCGTACTGCTCCCGCTCCTTGGCGTGGCACTTGCCGCACACATTGGGCACGCTGAGCCGCCACTCCGCGCGCTCGTCGCTGCCCGCGGTGTAGATGTAATGCGGCTGGTGGCAGTTGTAGCAGGTGGCGTTGGTGCGCGACTGGTCTTCGCGGTTCGGCCGCGCATGTATGGAATTCATGTACTTGTCGATGTTCTGGACCACCACGCCGAGACGCGCGTTTTCCTTGGTCTTGTTCTCGGCTTTGGCGGCATCCCACAGGGCTTCGTGGCAGGTGACGCAGCTCACCTTGTGCGTTACACCGGTCTTGTGCGGAATTTCGGTAATGTCGGTATGGCATTCCTGGCAGGCGCGCTTGCCGTGCACGCTCTTGCCGAATTTGTCCTTGATCACATGCAGATCGCGCGCTTGTCCATCCGGACCGGGGACCGCAAACCCTTGGTTGCCATGACAGGCCAGACAGGTATCGTTGTCGGGGTTCCCGACTTCTTTTTCGGCCGCCTTGGGGCCGGCCTTGTCCGCGGCCGAAGCTGGCCCAGGCCCGGATGCGCCCGCCAGACAAATCACCCCCGCCATCACCCATGCTGCAAGTCTTGAAACACCCATGGCCTTCGTTTCCCCGGTAAAATAGACAGCATTCCAGTCCTGCCTGGTGCAGGACAACTCATCGCTTCCAATCTTGCGCCGACGGCGGGAGTATTGTTTCGTGCCGTTTGGATCGCGCTGCGGCTTTGTCTAGCCCGCATTCGCGATATTGGCTACATACAACAGCGGCCACCGCTCCTACGGTGGCCGCGCTCGCGCCCCTGTGTATTTCCTCGCTCTTTCCCGCTCCCGTGCTGTCGCAATGGCGCGTGGAACAGGTGAAACCCCTTTGTTTTGAGCATGCTAAACGAACTCAGCCGGCTTGATTTGATGTACATCAAGCCCTGCCGCGAAAGCATGTGCAGGATGACGTCCCGAATACCTGTCCAAAGGCGCGGCGCGGAGGCCGCGCGCCGCCAGCGCGTAAGCCTATTCGATGACACCCACCGTCCCGTTGTGGCTGCCCACGTACCAGTAGCGCCCTTCCGCGTCGATGGTGGCGTTGCGCACGCCGGTATCCTCGGACGGCAGCTTGAACACCCGCATCGCATCGGTGCGCGGATCCAGCATGGCGATGTTGTCAGTCTGAATTTCGCTTACCCAGATACGGCCATCGGCGTCTGCATTCACCGCGTAGGGGCCCGCGTTGGTGCCTCCGGGCAAGCGGTAGGTCTTCACCACTTTAAACGTATCCGGGTTGATCCTTGCGATGGTCCCTTTTCCATAGAGGGACACCCATAGCATTCCGTCCGGTGCCACGGCGATACGCCGCGGCTGCGAGCCCAGTCCCATGTGGATTTCCGTGACCTTGCCGGTGTTCGGATCTAGTTTGGCGAACATGTCCGCCTTCTTGCGCGACACCCAGACCATGCCCGTCTTGTCGACCGCAATGCCGTAGGGACCGTCGCCGACGGGGTATTCCGTAACCTTGCCGCTGCTGCGGTCAAATTTGCCTACTTTGCCGGTACTGCGCTCGGTGAACCAGACGTTTCCCTGCGTATCCAGCGTCAAGGTATACGGCTTGCTGTCGTTGGAGGGGGTGCGGAACTCCGTCAATTTTTCCGTGGACGTATCGAATTCGCCGATGCTGCCCCGGTCGTGGCCCCCGAAGTAGACCTTGCCGTTGGCCGCAACAGCCACCCCATTCGGCGCCGTACCCGCGGGCAGATTCCATTCCTGGAAACGCCGGGTTCTCGGGTCGAAACGCGCGAGCTTATCGCCCTTCCTGACCGCAAAATAGACACTGCCGTCCGGCGCCACGGCCGGGTCGCGCGGATATTTTGCGGTGGGCACCGGCCATTCGGAAATTTTCCCCGTGATCACCCTGACCCCGGGCGTGACGGCGCCGCCTTGGCTGGCCGCGAGTGCATCGCAGGCGAGCAGGGCGGACAAGGCCAGCAGAAAGAACTTCAAGGAATAGGACATGCCAAATCCGACCGCTATCCTTAGGCTTCGGGTCGCGAATCATAACCCGGAAAACGCCCGAATTACAGCTCCGGCGCTGTCTGGTTGGGTCCTTGATTGGAAAATCATCGTGCATTCCTGCACGAACGAGGCAAAATAGCTTAACCCTGCGTGGCGGCCGCGCCGTCGCCGCCGGTCGAGTCTGCCGGCTGCGCCTCCTCCAGCTTGCGGTACAGGCTCGACAGGCCGATGCCCAGCTTTTGCGCAGCCAGCTTGCGGTCGCCGCCGGCTTCATCGATGGCGCGCAGCAGAATATCGGTCTCGAGCTTGCGTATCTGCTCGCGCAAATTCCCTTCGGCCGCGGCCGCACTGCCCGTCGCTGTCGATGGCGCTACGCGGAGGATCGTCGACGGCAGGTCCGCGACGCCGACGCGGTCGTCCTCGGCAAGAATGCAGGCGCGATTGATCACATTTTCCAGTTCGCGTACATTGCCCGGCCAGCCATAGCCGAGGAGCAGTTCCTCCGCCAAGGGATCGATTTCCATCTCTTGCGATCCGCCCGCGCCGGACTTCATGCGGCGCAACAGGAACCGTATCAACTCCGGCATGTCCTCCCGGCGCTCGCGCAAGGGCGGCATCTGGATCTGGAACATGCTCAGCCGGAAATACAGGTCTTCGCGAAACTTCCCCTCGCCTACCCGCGCGGCGAGATCGGCGTTCGTCGCCGCGATGATGCGCGTATCGACGCGCCTGACCTGCTCACTCCCGAGCGGCCGTATTTCCTTGTCTTCCACCATGTGCAGCAGCTTGGTTTGCATGTGCAGGGGCAATTCGCTGATCTCGTCGAGGAACAGGGTGCCGCCGTCGGCCTGCAGAAACAGCCCTTTGCGCGCATGGTCGGCGCCGGTGAACGCGCCCTTGGTATGGCCGAAAAATTCGCTTTCCAGCAGATGCTCGGGTACGGCGCTGCAATTGACCTGCAGAAACGGGCCGTCGCGCCGCCCGCTTTGATCGTGAATCAGGCGCGCCACGACTCCCTTGCCGGTGCCGCTTTCTCCGGTGATCAGCACGGTGCTGTCGGTGGGGGCGACTTTGCCCACCAGCCGTTCCACCTCGATCATCGAGGGCGAGATGAAACGATACAGCTTCGGCGACCCGTCGCTGACCGCCTTGCGCAAGGTGTTGTTCTCCTCGCGCAAGCCGCGCAGCGGGTCGATTTGCGCCAGCCGGTGCATGACCTCCTCGTAATGCACCGGTTTGGTGATGTAGTCCGACGCGCCTGCGCGCAGGGCCTCCACCGCGGTTTCGAGCGAGGCAAACCCCGTGACCATGATGAATGTCGTTTCGATTCCGGCGGCGCGGCTGTCGCGCACCAGATCGATGCCGTTGCCGTCGGGCATTTTGATGTCGCACAGCGCCACGTCGACGTCGCCGCGGGCTAGCCTGGCCGCCGCCTCGGCGACGCCTGCGGCCTGATCCACCGAATAGCCGGCTTTGGTTACCGCGGCCGCGAGTATCTGGCGCAGCGCCGGTTCGTCGTCGACAACAAGGACTTGCAGGGATGACATGGTCGCTCAGGCTCCAATAGGTTGCGCCAACAGCAGACGGATGCGTGCCGTGGTGCCTGCGCCGGGCGCCGATTCCAGTTCGATGCGGTTGCCGCAGGCCTCGATCAGGGATTTGCACAGGAACAGGCCAAGGCCGCGCCCCTGGTCCGGCGGCTTGGTCGTATAGGATTCCTCGAACGCGCGCGCGAGCACGATGGCGTCCATGCCCTTCCCATTGTCGCTTACCTCGACCACCACTTCGTCTTCGCCCGCCCGCGTCGCCACGCGTATCTTTGACTTGCGTCCGGGGATGTTCTCCATCGCGTCGGCGGCGTTGATCAGCAGATTCATCAAGATCTGCGTCAGGTGATCCGCGACCGCGTTGATCGCCGGTATGCCCTGATCGAGTTCAAGCGCCAGGTCTATGCTGCGGAACCGCTTGTCATAAGCGATAAAACCGCAGGTGTTGCGCACCAGGGAATTCAGATCAAGCAGTTCCGGTTCGGGCGAGTGCGGCGCGGTGAGTTCGGCGATCTGGCGTGAAATGGTGGAAATGCGCTTGGTCTGCGCCAGGATCAATTCGGATTGGTCCGCGACCGTGGCGCCGCCTGCGGGATGGTCCGCGTCCTTCATCGACTGGGCCAGTCCTGCAATCGCGGCGATGGGGTTGTTGATTTCATGCGCGACCGCAGCCGCGAGCGAACCGATCGCCGCCATCTTCTCCTTGTGAAATTGCTGTTGGCGCGCGATCTCCAGCTGCTGTTCCCAGACGCGCAGTTCCGCCTGCATGCGATTGACCGCCTGCATCAAATCGCCGACTTCGTCGTTGCGCGTGACCTCCAGCGGCGCGCTACGCTCCCCGGACGCGACTTTCACCGCGCGCTCCGCCACCTTCCTGATGTCCCAGGCGAGCCGGGTCATGAACAGCGTCAGGACTGCGCCGAAAAACACCGCGCCCAGCAGTCCCGCGATCGCCGCGATCACCGAAATGGCGTCGTTCGCCTCGCGGAAGCGGTTCCATAGGCCGTCTCTGCGCTCGCGCAACAGCCGCGCCGCCTGATTCAGTTGCGCCTCCAGCGCTCTTTCGGTTTCTCGCAGCTCGATCAAAGAACTGCGCGACACCTTTGGGCGCATCGTCGCCAGGTTTTGGTTCAGGCTTTCGATGCCTGCGGCGACCTCGGGCTGGTATGCCAGCAGGCCTTGCAGCCCGGATTGAATCAACTCCACATCCAGCGCAATCTCATCCTCGGAAGTAGGACCCAACGGGGAGGAAAAGAATTTTTCCTGCAGTTTGTAGATCGAATGCGCCAACGCGTAGTTTGTCTTCTCCAGCGCGTCTCCATGCTTGTACAACTGCCCCAATTCGCCGGCCAGGTAAACCAGTTCCATCCGCTCCTGTCTGAGTGTATAGCCCGTTGCCCCTACGTAGAGCACAAGCGCGGCGAACGCGAGCAGGCCCTTTGCGCGCAAGGTGAATCTCGTTCCCGCTTTACCTCCCGTTGACACGAATGCGCTCCGCCGTGTGGCCGTCAATGCGGACCTTTGATCGACACGATGCCATACACCTGGCCGACGCTGAAGCCGGTCGCCTGGTCGAACGGGTAGTCGATCGCCAGTTGCGTCTTGACCGCATCCGGCAGGGTCTCACGCGGGCCATGGCAAGTCAGGCACAGCGGTTCCACCGGAATCGCCCTGGCATAGCGAAAGTAGCCCCCCTGCGGCTCCTGTACGACTTCCGAGAACTCGAGCGCCTCGATTTTTTCGCCCTTGGCCCTGCGCCGGTCGAAATCGATGAGGATCTTCTGCTCCCACACGTCCGCCATGCCCAGCGCCGAATTGCGCGGTCTGAGGCTGACCATGGAAACTTTCCATCCGATCTTGCGCGACAATGCCGAAGTGATGTCCGGGCAGCCGTACTTGCACATCAGCAGCGAGCGCAGCGGGCCGCTGAATTGCAATTCCTTGATCAGTTGGGCGTTCTGCTCGTCGACAACCTGGCGCGCAATCCTGCGGCTTTCCTTGATCCGCCTCTCCAGCGCCCCGTCCTGCGCCGATGCGGTCGTCGCGAACACCGCCAGCGCTGCCAGGGCAAGAATAAGACGCTTCATGAAACTCCGCTCGAATAGGCTGGTTGATGGTCGCGGGCGGCAAGTCCGCTTTGCCGCGCAGTTTGTCTTGGAGTTTTCGCAGCGGGATTGTCGATTTCCTGCTCGCGGGAAGCGTGCCCAAACCCGTCTCGAAAACAAGAACGCCTGCCGTAGCAATATGCGCCGGATTTAAGCATGGGGCGTTCATCACCGTCAAGGCGAAGCGAAAGGGCGGTGCGTTTGATTGCCGTCGTGGCTTACAGCTCGCCGTTGTTCCACCCCAGATGTCCGAGAATGGCACGCCTGCGGAGGTGGAGCAGAACGAGTTCGGTAAACGCCAGCGCCAGCGCTGCCGCGTAGGAGCCCCAGAGGTAAAGGCCGTGCCCACCCAGCGCAAGAAAGTCGAGCCATCCGTCCCACATCACGGCGAGGCGTTCCGGCGTTTGGCCACCCATGCGCTGTCGCGCTCGCGCTCCAGAATTACGCAACGCAGGCGCAGCAGGGCCGTCGCGCCGGTGTAAGCCAGGAATCCCAGGCTCATCACCAGCAGTCCTGCGAGTTCACTGGGATCCCACCCGGCCGCGCCCGCGAGGGTGCCCTGGTGCTGAGCCGTCCGGGATAGCACGGCGGCGAAGTTGACAGGTATGCATAGAGCGCCGGCGAAGAGCAGCAGGGCGCCAGCCTTGTTGGCGCTGTGCGAGTCCTCTGTCGCAGCATGCAGACCGATGAATGCGATATAGACAAACGCCAGGGTCAGTTCAGAGCATGTGCGCAGATCCCACACCCACCAGGTTCCCCAGATCGGCTTGTGCCAGAGGCAACCCGTCCACAGGCCGAGAAAAGCGAACATCAGCCCGGTCGGGGCCAGGGCTTGCGCCGCCATAAGCGCAAGCCGGGCGTTGAATGCCAGACCGATCCAGGTCGCGACAGCCGTGGCGAGATAGACCAGCACGGCCATCCACGATGCGGGAACGTGGACGAACACGATGCGGGCGGCTGCGCCCAGGCGATCGTCCGGGGGCGTCAGGAACAGTCCCAGGTATAGTCCTGCTGCGCATGAGATCAGGGCCGCAGCGGCGAGCCAGGGAATGAGCGCATGCGTCAGCGGATAGAACCCCTGCGGCGAACAATACCGGTACCAATCCCGGTTCTCGAGGTCCCGGAAAAAGCTTTTGGTCAGGAGTTTTTCGGACAAGTGCATGAGCGCGGATCGACCGTTTTGTCGGTGGAAAATACAAAAGCAATTCTCATGCCATTGGCGCAGCGCGCTGCGCGCCGTATCGCTGAGAGAAATGCAAATGCGGGTGGCATCGCGCGCGTTGCGCAACGACAGGCGCGCATGCTTTTGGGCCGCCGGGACTCGGTGGACGCCCGCCCCCCCTCGTTCCGGTTACGGTTTGCGCACGTCGATTGGTTCGTGTTTGCCGTCTTGACTGGTGCAGGCGCACGCCGGCTGGCGTAGCCGCGACGCGAAGGTGCTGCGCCCCGGTTCAGGCTAACCCGGGATGAGCGGCGCCGCTCGCTTTGCGGAATTATTGCCGCAAGGTGCGCAGATAAGCGATGACGTCGAGGATTTCGGCGTCCCTTAGGATGCCGAGGTATCCGGGCATCGCGTTTTTCCCGGCCCGGATCGCGGCCAAGACAGACAGATCCGCCTGCAAAAGTCCCTCGCTACGCGTGAAGTTGGGCGATCCCGGCATCACCGGTACGCCCTTGAGGCCGTGGCAAGCGGCGCAATGCGTCGAATATAGCTGCGCGCCCTTGGCGATGTCGGCGGCCGTGGCGGGCTGCGTTGCGCCAACTGCCGCCAGCGCCAGCGCAATTGAGCCAAATGAATTCAGCGTTTTCATGGAAATTCTCGTCTCCCGGGTTGGTTGGCAATAGCGGTCGCCATTGCCGCGACTGCCTTGGCGCGGCGGACCGGCGACGGCGCCGACTTTATCCTGTTCGATTTGAGCATGGGACATTGTTCGCGGTCAAGGCACTTCACGGCCGATCATCACGACAATGCGCCGAGTTCCATCCATCAACGGCCGGCTGAAACCTTGCAGATCGCCGCTGCGGGGGACTGCAATTCCAGACGTCGAAATGTACGCGCTGGATACGGCCTTCCGCTCTCCTGGAAATATCGGACTCGGACGGCAGCGCCAACAACTGTTGCCACGGTGTTGTCGCGCTCTGCGCCGAGGCGCCCGCCGCGACAAGGCCGAGCGCATAGAAGAACAGGACCGCACAAAGCGGCACCAGGATGCCGACCAGCGCCTCGGCCGCGCGCGCCTGTGTCAGATCAGCAGACGCGGTCATGGCGGAACTGCGAATGGCCGACCGACTTCAGTTCGCCGCCGTCGAAACCAAGCTCGCCGGGGACCCGGCGCGCCGGTCTAGAATCGGGTATAGGCACATGCGGGATCGCCATAATGGTCAATCAAGTACCGGGAAAAATGTTTGTCGCCCTCGATGATGTGACGAAACAGCCAGGAGTGCATCAGCGGCAGCAGCTCGCCCTTCATCTCTTCGCCCAGTCCCTTGTGCTCAAGAATCGAAATTTGCCGCAATACATACTGATGCTTGTCCCGGTGAGCTGGCAACAGGGGATAGCGGACTATCTGCATCAGAGACGCTTTCACCGCAAAGTGAAACTTGACGAATTCCCTTGTCCGCGCCATCAGCGGCTGCACCGTGTCCCACTGCGACCTTCCTTCGACGGCGTGCTCGAATTCTGTGACCAACGTGAGCAATATCCTGTAGTGGTCGTCAATTTCTTGTATGCCGAAGGCGTACTCGTCTTTCCAGTTCATGTTCGGTGTTTCTTGCGTAATGCGGCATCTTCGAACCCGGCGCCAGACCTGTACCGGTATTGGGTCGGTCTGGCCTGCGGCCATGGCCGGACACGCTCCCGGCGAATAGGTGCAATGAATCCGATTGCCCGGACCCCGTCTTAGGCTAAAGCAATTCACATGCCATTGGCGCTCTGCGCCGCGTTCCCGTGGCGGACGTAATACCGGCAATGACCGCGCTCCGCCCGACCTGCGCGGACATGCCGCAAGAAAAAAGCCGGAGGCGCCGTCTCAACAGGCGATGCCGCGGCTTGCGAAATGGGGTCACGACTTGACGCCGGGTCGATGTCCGTCCCGCTTTCCCAAAAGCGGGATTTATTCGCGCCGATGAGAAGAAAAGTACCGCTGAAAACTCCTCGTCAAGCAGGCAGGATACGGGCATGCGTCGCGAAACTCCATCGGTGGCACAAATCGTGCATGGCCAGCACCAAGCTTGTTTTTCGCCCGAACTGATACTGCTGGCCGGTGCGCTACAACCGGCAAAAACCAAACAATGGGATTTCCTCTGTCGTGATCAATCCATGCACTCGATGTTCTCAGTAGCGCAGCTTGGCCGGGCCGCGTCCGGCCCGGTTCCAGTACAGCGCCCGGTTGTCGCGGGGTTCGTGCGCCTATTGGACGGGAGCCGAACGGCCACGCGTGGCAACCATGCTTGCGGGAAGTGCTCGGCTCCAAGGCCGTCTGCCAAGCGGCCAAGCAAACCCGGTCTGCCGATCCGGTCCGGGTTCGCCTTTGTCTAACTCGCTTAACTCGGCGAGAATCGTGGAAAGAGCGTGGACCGAGCGCTCTGATGAATCGCCGGCTTCGACGAGACCAGCCGAGCTGTTCTTGCGCGATCAGTTGACGCAGCAGGAAGCCCTGTTGCGTCAATGCGAACAGGAACTCGACGCCGCGCGCTTGCGCCTGAGCTTTGTCGACGAGTCGTTCCCGGCCCTGTTGGCTTACCTGGATTCCGGGGAATGCTATCGCTATCACAATCAAGCGTATCGCGAATGGCTCGGATTGAATGCGGCGCAAATCGACGGGCGCACGATGCGCGAAGTGCTCGGGGAAACCGTCTATGCCGAGATCGCGGCGCCGCTAAGGGAGGCGCTGGCCGGGAGGCCACAGCGATATGAGCGGACGCAAAAAACGGAAAACGGCGGGACTGCGCGCTATTTCGTCTACCTGATCCCCCATTTTGGCAAGGCGGCGAGCGTGCGCGGTTTGTACGCGCTGGTGGTGGACGAGACGGCACACCCGTCCGAGGCGGATGCCGGCGCCGCGGACACCCCGGCCGGCGGCCCGACCGAGCCGGGTGGGCCAGCCGAGGAGCAGGACGTAGCCGAGACCTTCCAGGCCCTGTACGACGATTCGCTGGTGGGCGAACTCGACTCCTGGAAGAACGCGGCTGACCGGATCAGGTCGGCGATCCAGTGCGACGAATTCCGCCTGTACGGACAAACCATCAGGGCGCTGCAGCGCGGGGAGCGTCCTTTGTGCGAGATCTATATCCGTCTGCTCGAGGAAGAACAGAACCTGATGCCGCCGGGGGCCTTCCTGCCGCTGGCGGAGCAACACCATCTGATGCCGGAAATCGACCGCTGGGTCGTGTCGAACGTGCTCAAGCACGTTGCGGCGCGCAGATGCGCGGATCCCTCATGGCAATCGATGGGCCATTGCGTCAATCTCTCCATAGACACCATCAGAGATCCCTACTTTCCCGACTTCGTGCGCGCGAGGCTGGCGGCGACCGATGTCCCCGGTGAAGCGCTCTGCTTTGAAATCGAGGAGCGCGATGCGTGCGCCGAGCCGGTGGACGCCGCCCACATGGTTCACGAACTCGCGCGCCTGGGATGCGCTTCGGTGCTATGCGGTTTCGGCCGTGACAAGGTATCGTTCGCGATCCTGAAAGAGCTTCGGGTCGGTTTTCTCAAGATCGACAGCAGCATCGTGCTGCAAATCCTGCGCGACCGCTCGGCGCTGGCCAAGCTGACCGCGATCAACCGCGTCGCGCATACGGTGGGCATAAAGACCATCGCGGAGTTCGTCGAAAGCGATGAGATCATTGCGACCTTGCAGGAAATCGGGATCGACTATGCGCAAGGGACGGGCATATCCTCGCCGATCCCGCTGGCCCAACTCGACTGAAGCCCTTCCCGATCGCGGCAGGCGCCGGGGTCTGCGTCAGGCCGGTCGCTTGAGAAAGTGCGCTGCGTAGAGCCGGTCGTGGTTGGGCACGTGCGCTTCCAGCCAGCCTTGAATGAAGGCGATCGCCTCCTCCGACATGCTGACAGTCAGCGTTTTCCTCTGCAGTTCGTCCAGATGATTCGAAAACCGCCGGTGTTCGGCGACATGGGCTTCCAGCCCGGGATAGGCGTGGATACGCATCAAGCTTTCCTCCACGGCAAAGTGTATCCGGGCAATATCGGCCGCGCGGATCAGCGCGGAGTGCACGCTCAGCCATCGGTCCCCTTGCTTCACGGCGTTCTCGATGGTTGTAACGCAGTCCGCGAGCGCCTTATGCTGTTCGTCGATCTCCTGAATGCCGACCGAGAACTCCTGTTTCCATTTCATGTGTCGTCCTTCTGCATGGTTGGCGCGCGCACCAGTCGACTCCGCGCTGCCCGTCGGGCCTGAATTACTGGAGGCCGCAGCCAAGCCAAGCACGAAATGCGCCAGGCGCGCCGTTCCGTGCAGCCTTTCGAGCGTCGTTCTGCTTCCCGGCGCAGACGCGGATCGCATGGATATGCTCAGTTTTGAAAAATCATTCTTACAATCAAGATTCAACGGGCCGAGTCGGCGTCGCGAGCGGGACGCCGGGGCATCGAAAACTAGGCCTCAGGCCGCAGCCTACAGCCGTGCCTCGGGAGTGAATCCCGCATCCTCGGGCACATCGTTTCCTGGGGCACGCAACGATTTGCTGGCGTCTGGCACATGAATTGCTTATATAGCGCTGCACAGTTCCGCTCGGTATTGGCTCAATGCTTCCGCAGCCCCCCAAGATGTGTAAGCTTTGCCGGCACCGAGCGGGTCGCTGTGCCCTTGCCAGCCTAAGCGGATGATGCTCTAAGCAAATGTCATGAAAACGCGGATCATCACTTCTCTGGCCCTGTTGTTCGCCCTGTTTACCAGCGGTTCCGTGCTGGCCTTGTTGACCTTCGGCAGCGCGACCGACCTCTACGGGCATGTCGTCAAGTTGCATCAGATCGAAGACTTGAGGCGGGAACTCCTGGCAAAGGTGCTCAGAGTTCAAGCGGATCTGTTCACCTTCTCTGCCGCGAGCGAGACCGACCTGACCGCCACCGTAAAAGATGCCGCCAGCCTGAGCGCCAGCGCCGGAAAGTGCGTGGGCTGCCACCATGAGCCCGTCGTCGCCGCGCGCCTCGACGCTGTGCAGAGGGGCGTGCGGGAGTATGAGAATGCGTTGAGCTTCTACATGACCGCCCCGGCCGACAGCGAGCGCACTGCTCCGTTGCGCAAGGACGCCGCCATGCTCGGGAACGCGCTGCTGTCCAGCGTCGAGATCATGTCCTCCGAGGCCACCGCACGCCTGACGCACGTGAGCAGTGCCGCCAGGGCCGAGGCGCAGCGCGGAAAAATTCTGGTTGCAGCGACCTTTGTTCTGACTTGTCTTGTCGGCGTGTTCGTCGCGCTGCACCTGACACGTTCCATCACGCGGCCGGTTGGCGACATCGTCGAGGCGACCAGAGTTATTGCCGAGGGCAAGCTCGGCCATACCTTGTCGCGGACCTACCAGGCCGAATTCGGCGAACTCGCGCGCGCCTTCAACTCGATGAGCCTGTCCCTGAAAAGCGACCAGGACAAATTGTTGCGCGAGATGGCCGACAGGCGCCGCGCCGAAGCGGCGCTGCGCGCGAGCGAGGAACGTTACGCGCTGGCCGAACTGGGCGCGAACGACGGGCTCTGGGACTGGGACCTCGGCGCGCAAAAGATCTACTTCTCGCCGCGCTGGAGATCGATGCTCGGATACGCGGGCCAGGTGCTGGGGTCGACGCCGGATGACTGGTTCAATCTGGTCCACGCCGATGATCTCCCGGCGCTGCAGGGGCGTCTGGCGGCGCATTTGAGCGGGGAAGCCGAACATTTTTCGGCCGAGCACCGCGTGCTGCACAAGGACGGGACCTATCGCTGGGTGCTGACCCGGGGCATTGCGGTCCGCGACGCCGCGGGGAAGGCCGTTCGCATGGCGGGTTCGCAGACGGACGTCACCGACCGCAAGCAGGCGGAACAGCAGTTGTTCCACGACGCATTTCACGACGTACTCACCGAGCTTCCAAATCGCGCCCTGTTCGTCAACCGGCTGCAGCATGCGTTCAGCGCCGCGCCCCGGCACAAGGACGGCTCGTTCGCGGTGCTGTTTCTGGATCTGGACCGGTTCAAGTTCATCAACGACAGCTACGGCCATGCGGTCGGCGACCAGCTCCTGCGCGCGTTCGCCGCGCGCCTGGCCGAGTCGCTGCGGCCGGGGGACACCGTCGCGCGCTTCGGCGGCGATGAATTCGCGATACTGCTGAGCCAGGTCGCCGATGTCAGCGACGCCGTGCTGGTGGCCGAGCGCGTGCTGGAGGGCCTGCGCCGGCCGTTCCTCGTCGATCAGCAGGCGCTTTACGCCAGCGCCAGCGTGGGCATCGCTCTCGCCGCGCAGACGCACGATGGGCCGGACCAGTTGCTGCGTGACGCCGATCTCGCGCTCTACCAGGCCAAGGCCAACGGCAAGGCGCGCTACGAAGTGTTTGATGCCTTCATGCGTTCGCGCACGCTGGATCAGTTGCACCTGGAAACCGACCTGCGCGGCGCGCTGGAGCGCGGGGAACTGCGCGTGTATTACCAGCCGATTTTCGATCTTCACCAGAATGCGATTACCGGCTTCGAGGCTTTGCTGCGCTGGCAACATCCGCAGCGCGGTCTGATTGCTCCTGACGATTTCATTCCGATCGCCGAGGAATGCGGGCTAATCGGCCGCATCGGGGAATGGGTGCTGCGCGAGGCGTGCGGAAAGCTGCAGCAGTATACGGCCAGCGACAGCTCGGGCCCTGCGCTGACGATGAACGTCAATGTCTCCAGCCGGCAGCTTACGCCGCTGCTGATCGAGCAGGTCAAGGCGGTTCTGCGCGAGACCGGCGTGGTGCCGCAAAACCTGGGGCTGGAGATCACCGAGAGCGTCATCATGACCGATGGCGATGCCACCGAGTCGCTGCTGCAGGAATTGAGAGGTCTGGGCGTCGGCATCCATATCGACGATTTCGGCACGGGTTACTCGTCTCTGAGCTATCTGCACCGCTTCCCGGTAGACAAGCTCAAGATCGACAAGAGTTTTGTCGGCACGGCGGGCACCAGCAAGGAAAACCTCGAGATCGTCAGAACCATCATGGGGCTGGCGAAGGTCCTGAACATGGAGGTGATCGCCGAAGGCGTCGAATCGCAAGAGCAGATGACCATGTTGCAGGAAATGGGTTGCCGCTTCGTTCAGGGTTTCCTGATCTCGAAACCGGCGGAGATGCTGGATATCCTGGACACCAAGTGCGCTTTCACCTTGGTCGGCGCCACCGATGTGCTGCCGGGAGGCAGCGCTGAAGCTGCTGTGTCGGGCGCTTAGAACTCTTTTTTCCATATAGCATAATTTCCAGCGGTTGTTGATGAGGGAACGAATGGGAGAGGTGGAACATCGCCGAAAATCCAAGCGCCATCCGGCACGGTGGAAGGCTGCCGTCGTTTTCGACAAAGCGGACGGCAAACCCATCCTGCATACCCACACCTTCGACTTGTCCGTCGGCGGCGCGGGCATACGCAGCGATTACGGCGACCTGACGGGAGCCGTGGTTACGATATTGCTGGCGCAACCCGTGCGTCAAGGCGGTGAAGTACCGAAAATGCTGAAGCTAAGGGCGCAGGTAGTTTCGAGCGTGCATTCGCCGGCCATGTCCGGGTTCCGGCATGGCCTAAAATTCATACCATCCAGGGACGATGGAGGGAGTGTCCTCGGAAGTATTCTCGGTGCCGCAGAGGCTGCGCGCCCGGGCGGGGAGGTTGTCCCCGCAGCGCCTCCGGCGCCCGTCGTACCTGCGGCCGGTGGCCTCCTGGCGCAGCTCAGGCAGGCTGCGCTGGCGAAGCAGTTGGAGGAGCCGAAGGCGGACCCGAAAGAGCAAATGATTTCGCTCGTCAGCGGGGCGGTGGAGAGGGCCTATCGCTACCTGAAAGAGCTCGCCGGGCAGCTCAATCTGGTGAAGCCGGCCTATGCGAAGGCATACGCCATCGTCGGTGTGCCGAAATTCGATGACCTCAAATGGGAGGGCGTCCGGATCGATTTCCGTACCCGCGACCTCTCGCCGGCAACAAAGGTGCTCGAACAGCTTACGCTCAGCGTCAGCTTGTCCGCCAACAA
>JAJZUN010000535.1 GCA_021848555.1 Pseudomonadota bacterium
CCGATCTCCGAGTTCGATATGTACGGCATCGTGCGCGAGCGCAGCGGCAGCAACCTGTCGGGCATCGTTCCGTCCAATACCTATCTCACCCGGGACGGCCAGCATGTACTGATCGCAGCCAACGGCGACAGCATTTTCAAGCGGCTGTGCGCGGCCATGGGGCGCGACGATCTAGCGCGCGACGCCACGCTCGCCGACAACGCCGGGCGCGCCAAGCGTGCCGAGGAGCTCGATGCGGCGATCGGCGCCTGGGCCGCCGGCCACGATGCAGCCGGCTTGCTCGCCATGCTGGACGCGGCGCAGGTGCCGAACGGAAAGATCTACAGCATCGCCGATATCGCCCGCGACCCGCAATACCTGGCGCGCGAGATGATCCGTCAGTTCACGCTGGACGATGGCACGCCGCTGAAGCTGCCGGGAATCGTGCCCAAGCTTTCGGACACGCCCGGAGACATCAATTGGGTCGGCCCCGAACTCGGCGCGCACACCGTGGAGGTGCTGCGCGCGCATGGTTACGACGCGGCCGCGATCGAGGAATTGCGACGGAAGAAAGCGATTTGATCGAAGGCGCGTAGTAGCTGGCTGACCGGGCCTGTGCGGCCGGCGCGCTGCGTTGACACGCAAGCGCGGCTGTGTGAGCATGCAGGCGCACCATCAGAGGGCAACGCCTGCGAAGCCCCCAGGGTATTTTCCCGCGAATCATTGGAGGATGAAAATGTCGAACTGGATCAGATTGGCACTAGGCGCGGCAGTCATTGCGCTCACCGCAAATGCGCAAGGGGCGCTGGAAAAGCCCAACGTGCATATCGCAGTAGGCGGCAAATCCGCATTCTATTATCTGCCGCTGACGATCGCGGAACAACTCGGCTATTTCAAGGCCGAAGGCCTGGACGTCACCATCAGCGATTTCGCCGGTGGTTCCACGGCGTTGCGCGCGGTGGTCGGTGGCAGCGCCGATGTCGTCTCCGGCGCCTACGAGCACACCATCAGCCTGCAAGGAAAGAAGCAGTTTTTTCAGGCTTTCGTGCTACAGGGCAGGTTGCCGCAGATCTCTTTGGGTGTGACAACTGCAAGGGCGGCGAGCTACAAATCGCCCAAGGACCTGAAGGGCATGAAAATCGGGGTCTCCGCGCCGGGTTCCAGCACCAACAATCTGGTTAACCAGATGCTGGCCAAAGCAGGGCTCAAACCTACGGATGTATCCATCGTTGGTGTGGGCACGGGGGCAGGGGCGATAGCCGCGATCAAAGGCGGCCAGATCGATGCGATTTCCAATGTCGATCCGGTAATGACAAAATTGGAGCAGGACGGTGCAGTGAAGCTCATCGCTGACACCCGCACCTTCAAGGGCACCGAGGCCGTATGGGGCGCGCCGCTGCCGGCAGGTTGTCTGTATGCGCCGATCGAGTTCGTTCGGAAAAATCCGAATACGGTGCAGGCTTTGACCAATGCCATCGTGCGCGCCGACAAGTGGCTGGCGACGGCGACGCCGCAAGATATTCTCAAGACCGTGCCAGAAGCCTATTTGCTCGGCGACAAGGCGCTATATCTTTTCTCCTACGGCAAGGTCAAGGAGGCGTTATCGCTGGACGGCTCAATTTCCGATGCAGGCGCCAAGGCCACGCTGAAAGCGCTGGCGGCATTTGATCCCCAGATCAAGCCAGCGCAGATCAAACTGGATCAGACCTACACCAACGAATTCGTCAAGAAGGCGAACGCGAAATATAAATGACCTTGATCCGGGGTGCCTCGCTATCCTGGATCGATTGCGCGAGATGGAACGGCGGCTCGGGTGCGTTGATGCTTCTGCAATTCGCCATGGCTCCGTTCGGCTCGCAGCTCGCTGACTCGCTATGATTCCCGCTCTCGCTCTCGAAAATATCACCTGTACCTTCGTTTCGCGCGATGACCGCAGCCAGCGCTACACTGCACTGAAGGACACTACCTTGGTTGCGGCAGAGGGTGAATTTGTCTGCGTGGTCGGGCCCACAGGCTGCGGTAAATCGACGTTGCTCAACGTCGCCGCCGGTTTGCTGCAGCCCTCCAGCGGTTCGGTAAGAGTCGCAGGCGAGCATTTGACCGGAGTGAACCGCCGGGCGGGCTATCTGTTCCAGGCCGAGGCGCTGATGCCCTGGCGCAGTGCACTCGACAACGTAATTGCCGGCCTCGAGTTCCGTGGCGTGGCTAGGGCGGAGGCAGTCGAGCGCGGCAACGACTGGCTCAAGCGCGTGGGCCTGAGTGGTTTCGGCAGGCGCTATCCGCACCAGTTGTCGGGCGGCATGCGCAAACGCGTGTCGCTGGCGCAGACCTTCATCCTGAACCCCGAGATTCTGCTGATGGACGAACCTTTTTCCGCGCTCGACGTACAGACGCGGCAGCTGATGGAAAACGAACTGCTCGAACTATGGTCGGCCGAGCGCAAGTCGGTGGTATTCATCACCCACGACCTGGAGGAGGCGATCGCACTTTCCGATCGCGTGGTGGTGCTGTCAGCAGGACCCGAAACGCATCCTATCGGCGAGTACCGGATCGACCTGGATCGCCCGCGCGACGTGTCGGAGATACGCCTGACGCCTCGCTTCCTTGAGTTGCATGCGCAGATCTGGCACACCATGAAGGAGGAGGTGCTCAAAGGTTATGTCCAGCAACAACGCTAAACTTAAGCTGCGGCTGTACCAGCTGATTGTGCTGGCCGTATGTTTTTTCGTCTGGTACGCGCTCACCAGTCCAACGCTGCTGCCGCCGATATATTTCGACAATGCGGACAAGGCCGCGTTCTTCTTCGGCGAGCCGCAGAAGGTGCTGGTGCGCGTCTGGGAGTGGTTCAGTTCCGGCAGTATCTACGAACACCTAGCCGTGACCCTGGTTGAAACCATGCTGGCTTTCGCCATCGGCACCGTATTTGGGCTGGCGATCGGACTTTGGCTGGCGCTGAGCCCCACTGCCTCAGCCATTTTCGATCCCTACATCACAGCCGCCAACTCCATGCCGCGCGTAATTCTTGCGCCGATTTTTTCAATCTGGTTCGGCTTGGGGATCTGGTCGAAGGTGGCTTTGGGTGTGACGCTGGTGTTCTTTATCGTGTTCTTCAATGTCTATCAAGGCGTGCGCGAAGTGAGTCCGGTGGTCCTGGCCAATGTGCGAATGCTGGGCGCAAGCCATCGCCAATTGCTGCGCCACGTGTATTTGCCGAGTGCGACCAGTTGGGTGTTCGCCAGCCTGCATAACTCGGTGGGGCTCGCTTTCGTCGGCGCCGTCGTGGGGGAATACCTGGGTTCGGCGCGCGGCGTGGGCTACCTCATCCTGCAGGCCGAGGGCGTGTTCGATATCAATACCGTGTTTGCCGGTATCCTGGTGCTGACCGGATTTGCATTGGCGCTGGACGCGGTGGTCGG
>JAJZUN010000536.1 GCA_021848555.1 Pseudomonadota bacterium
ATCACAACATCGTCAAGGCGGTGAAAGCCGCCTCGGCGAAAATGTAAGGGGACGGCCATGGGCGATTTGAACAGCATTGGCGTCTCGGTCAAGCGCAAGGAAGATTACCGTTTCCTCACCGGTGCCGGCACGTATACCGACGATGTGACGCTGCCGCATCAGAGCTATGCCGCGTTCTTGCGCTCGCCGCACGCGCACGCGAAAGTCAAGTCGATCAGGAAGGACAAGGCGCTGAAGGCGCCGGGGGTGGTCGCGATCTTCACCGGCGAGGATCTCGCCGCGGCCAAGGTCGGCGGCCTGCCCTGCGGCTGGCTCATCACCGACGTCAACGCGCAGCCGATGAAAGAGCCGGCGCATCCCTGCATGGCGCAGGGGAAGGTGTGCCACGTCGGCGACCAGGTCGCGGTGGTGATCGCGGAAACCTATGACCAGGCGCGGGACGCGGCCGAACTGGTCGAGGTGGACTACGAAGTTCTGCCGGCGGTGGTGGATGTGGTTTCGGCGCTGAAAAAGGGCGCGCCGCAGATCCACGAGGCGGCACCGGGCAACACCTGCTACGTCTGGGCGCTGGGCGACAAGGGCGCAGTGGACAAGGCGATGGCCGCGGCTGCGCATGTGACCAAGCTCGAGTTCGTCAACAACCGCCTGATCCCGAACGCGATCGAACCGCGCGCGGTGAATGCGAGCTACGCGCGCCACGACGAGTCCTACACGCTGTACGTCGCCAACCAGAACCCGCACGTCGAGCGCCTGCTGATGACCGCATTCGTGCTCGGCCTGCCGGAGCAGAAAGTGCGCGTGATTGCGCCGGACGTGGGCGGCGGCTTCGGCTCCAAGATTTTCCTCTATGCCGAGGACGTGGTGCTGACCTGGGCCTCGAAGCAGGTCAACCGCCCGATCAAGTGGACCGCCGAGCGCTCCGAGTCTTTCATGTCGGACGCGCATGGACGCGATCACGTGACCACGGCGGAACTCGCCATGGACCGCGACGGCAAGTTTCTCGCGATGCGCGTGCGCACCGCCGCCGCGATGGGGGCCTATCTTTCGACGTTCGCCTCGTCCGTGCCGACCATCCTCTATGCCACGCTGCTCGCCGGCCAGTACACCACGCCCGCGATCTACGCGGAAGTGACGGGAGTATTCACCAACACCGTGCCGGTCGATGCCTACCGCGGTGCCGGCCGGCCCGAAGCGACGTACGTGGTCGAGCGCCTGGTCGAGACCGCGGCGCGCGAGATGAACATCGATCCGGCCGAAATCCGCCGGCGCAATTTCATCAAGACCTTCCCTTACCAGACGCCGGTGGCGCTGCAGTACGACGTCGGCGACTACGAGGCGACGCTGGCCGAGGCGATGAAAATCGCCGACGTCGCCGGATTTCCGGCGCGGCGCGCCGAAGCCGCGAAGCGCGGCAAGAAGCGCGGGCTGGGTTATTCCTGCTACATCGAGGCCTGCGGCCTCGCGCCGTCCTCGATTGCCGGCGCGCTCGGCGCCAGGGCGGGCCTGTTCGAATCGGGCGAGGTGCGCGTGCATCCCACCGGCAAGGTGACCGTGTTCACCGGCTCGCACAGCCATGGCCAGGGACACGAAACCACGTTCGCGCAAGTGGTGGCCTCGCGCCTGGGCATTCCGGTCGATGACGTCGACGTGGTGCACGGCGACACCGGCCGCATTGCGTTCGGCATGGGCACCTACGGTTCGCGCTCGCTCGCGGTCGGCGGCACCGCCATCGTGAAAGCCCTGGACAAGGTGGTGAACAAGGGCAAGAAGATCGCCGCGCATCTGCTCGAAGCGTCCGATACCGACATCGAGTTCAAGGACGGTGTGTTCAAGGTCGCGGGCACCGACAAGGCCGTGCCCTTCGGCGCGGTTGCGCTCACCGCTTACGTGCCGCACAACTATCCGCACGACAAGCTCGAGCCCGGCTTGAACGAGCAGGCGTTCTACGACCCGACCAATTTCACTTTCCCCGCGGGCAGCCACATCTGCGAAGTCGAAATCGATCCGGACACCGGCGTCACCAAGGTCGTCAATTTCACCGCGGTGGACGACTTCGGCAACGTCGTCAATCCGATGATCGTCGAAGGCCAGGTGCACGGCGGACTCACGCAGGGCATAGGCCAGGCGCTGACCGAAGGCTGCGTCTACGACAAGGAGAGCGGACAGCTGATGACCGGCAGCTACCTCGACTATTGCATGCCGCGCGCCGACGACGTGCCTTCGTACAAGGTCGGCACCAAGGTGACGGCCTGCACCCACAATCCGCTCGGGGTGAAGGGCTGCGGCGAGGCCGGCGCGATCGGCTCGCCGCCCGCGCTGATCAATGCGATCACCGACGCACTGGGCATCCGCGAAATCGAAATGCCCGCCACGCCCGAGCGCGTGTGGCGCGCCGCCAACAATAAAGCTTAAGGAGACGGATATGTACGCATTCAATTATCAGAACCCGAAAAGCGTGGCCGATGCCGCCGCGGCGCTGGCCAAGGGCGGCGATGCCAAGCTGCTCGCAGGCGGGCAGAGCCTGATCGCGGCGATGAAGCTGCGCCTCGCGGCGCCGACCGACCTGATCGATCTGGGCGGCATCCCTGAACTCGCGGGTATCAAGGTCGAGGGATCCGCCATCACCATCGGCGCCATGACGCGGCATGCCGAGGTTGCGCGCTCCAAAGACGTGCAGGCGAAGATACCGGCGCTTGCGCGCCTCGCCGGCGGCATCGGCGACCGCATGGTGCGCAACATGGGCACCATCGGCGGCTCGCTCGCGCACAACGATCCGGTGGCGGACTATCCGGCCGGGGTGCTCGGCCTCAACGCGACGGTCCATACCAACAAGCGCAAGATCGCCGCGGACGATTTCTTCAAGGGCATGTTCGAGACCGCGCTCGCCGCGGGCGAGATCATCGTGTCGGTGAGCTTCCCCGTGCCCAAGCGCGCCGCCTACATCAAGTTCAAGAATCCGGCCTCGCGCTATGCGATCGTCGGCGTGCTCGCCGCGGAGACCGCGAGCGGCGTGCGCGTGGCGGTCACCGGCGCAGCGTCGAGCGTGTTCCGCGTCGCGGCAATGGAGAAGGCGCTCGCCGCGAAGTGGTCACCCGACGCGGTGGCGGGCATCAGCGTGCCGGCGGGCAATCTCAACTCCGATCTGCATGCGAGCGCCGAGTACCGTGCGCATTTGATCACGGTGATGGCGCGTCGCGCGGTGGAGGCGGCGAAATAAGAAGGTGGGGGAAGCAGCAAAAGGGGGCGCAAAGGCTGACTGCCTTTGCGCCCTTTTTCTTTGCTGCGCCCGATTAGGGAAAACCCTTACCGAGTGCTGTTCTCGCGCTAGGGCGCAAGGTTAAGATGCGGGCCTGTCTATCATCTCTTGAGCCAGGTTGCTTGATACCTCTCGAT
>JAJZUN010000537.1 GCA_021848555.1 Pseudomonadota bacterium
AATCCGGGTTCGGCGATGCAAAGGTTTACGTCGTGCAAACCGCAACGACGGTCATTCAGCGCTGCATCCTGATGTCGACCGACCCCGGCGACCTCGTCCTCGACCCCACCTGCGGCTCCGGAACCACCGCGACTGTCGCCGAACAATGGGGCCGCCGCTGGATCACCCTCGACACTTCGCGCGTGGCCCTCGCCCTGGCCCGCGCGCGCATCATGGGCGCGCGCTACCCGTTCTACCTGCTCGCCGATTCGCGCGAAGGCCAGCTGAAGGAAGCCGAGGTCACGCACACCGCGCCGTCCAGCCAGCCGGTGCACGGCAGCATCCGCCAAGGTTTCGTTTACGAGCGCGTGCCGCACATCACGCTCAAATCCATCGCCAACAACGCCGAGATCGACGTGATCTGGCAGCAGTACGAAGATCAGCTTGCTCCGCTGCGTCGCCAGCTCAGCGCGGCGCTACCCAAGGACTGGCTGGCGCGCTACCGCAAGGCGCAGCACTACACCGCGCCGGTGGCGGAGGAGATTCAGGAATGGGAAGTGCCGCGCGAGCGACCCGCTGACTGGTCGTCGTCGGCACAGGAGCTGCATGCGCAGTTCTGGCAGTTGCGCATCGCCCGGCAAAAGGCCATCGACGCCAGCATTGCGGCCAAGGCCGAGTTCGAATTTCTTTACGACAAGCCCTACGAGAACAAAAAAGCCGTGCGCGTTGCTGGGCCTTTTACAGTGGAAAGCCTGTCACCGCACCGCGTGCTGGGCGTAGATGAAAACGATGAGCTGATCGATCCGCTGACGGTGCGCGAGCCGGCCAGAGTCGGCTCGCCCAAGCCGACCTTTGCACAGATGATACTGGACAACCTCAAGACCGCCGGCGTGCAGCAGGCGCACAAGGAGGGCCGCATCAACTTCACCTCACTCACACCCTGGCCGGGCGACTACGTCTGTGCCGAAGGCCGCTACGTGGAGGGGGATGCTGAGACGGGCGCGACGCGCCGCGCGGCGATTTTCATCGGCCCGGAGTTCGGCACCGTCACCCGCATGGATCTGGTGACTGCGGCACGCGAGGCGGCCGACGCAGGCTTCGACCTGCTGATTGCCTGCGCGTTCAACTACGAGGCGCACACCACCGAGTTCAACAAACTGGGGGCGCTGCCGGTGCTGAAGGCGCGCATGAACGCCGACCTGCACATGGCCGAGGACCTGAAGAACACCGGCAAGGGCAACCTGTTCGTCATCTTTGGCGAGCCCGACATCGATCTGATTACTGAGCCGGATGGACGACTGCGCGTGAAGGTGAAAGGGGTGGACGTGTTCCGCCCCAACGAGGGCAAGGTGGAATCCAGCGGCCCCGATGAGATTGCCTGTTGGTTCGTGGACACCGACTACAACGAAGAAAGCTTCTTCGTGCGCCACGCCTACTTCCTGGGCGCCAGCGACCCGTACAAATCGCTCAAGTCCACGCTGAAGGCCGAAATCGACGCCGAGGCCTGGGCAAGCCTGTACGGCGACACCTCGCGGCCCTTCCCCAAGCCCAGGACCGGCCGCATCGCGGTGAAGGTGATCAACCACCTGGGGGATGAGGTGATGAAGGTGTTCAAGGTTTAACGAGGCCGCCGACCATGAGCGCGACGCGTTTTGTATTGCCGACAGCACCCATCGTGGAGGCGGTCGTGGATATTGACTGCGACCTGCCGCCGAACGTGGATATCGAGGCGCTCGATACTGCGGGCAAGGCGGCGTACGGTGACCGCTATCCACGCGCGCAGCGGCGGATGTTCAATGCACATCAAGCTGTGATGGTGCCTGGCCAGCCGCCACTATTCACATCCAGCGAGGGATGGCAGGCACATCAATACCTTTCTGGCGATGGCAAACAACTCGTGCAGGTGCGTCCAAACGGCTTTTCCTTCAACCGATTGGCCCCATATTCGAGTCTGGACGACTATTTGCCGGAGATCGAACGGGCATGGCGGCTGTACGTCGAACTGGCACGTCCGCTGGTCTGCCGTGCGGTGCGCATGCGCTACATCAACCGGATCGATCTGCCGCTGACTGCAGGACGGGTCAATCTGGATGAGTTCCTGACGGCGGCTCCCCGACCTGCTGATGAGGCAGCATTACATCTGAGCGGATTCTTCCAGCAGCAGAATGTGGTGGAGACAGCGACAGGCCATCAAGCAGTCGTGGTCCTGGCGCCGCAACTGCGCACTCAGGATCGGCTACCCTTGATTTTCGACATTACTGCGATGGCCTCAGATGATGTCGAGCCTGGCAACTGGCCTGCGATCTCGGGCAAGATGGCGCAACTGCGCGATCTCAAGAACCTCATTTTTCGCAAGACTTTGACCGAGCGATGCTTGCAAATTTTCAACACATGAGCCCCCCCGCCGGTATCTATGTGCTGGCGCGACCGGCCAGCGCGGTGTCTGCCGAGGCGCAACACGTGCTTGAAAGCGCTACGCAGTTGGTTGCGGGGGTCGAAAGTTCAATGGGGCTGTTCGGAAGAAGGATGGCCGTGATGACGATGCTCGACTCGTTGACCACTTCGCACGCAGAGAACGGCTGGGACGGCGAACAAGCGCTACCCGCGAGTCATGCGGCGATAGGGTTAGCGGCCGATTTCATCCGCGCGCTGCCTGATGACATCGACATGCCGGATGTCGGCGTCGAGCCGGATGGGGCTGTCACCCTGGATTGGCTGCCTTCGCGCCACCGCATGCTTTCGGTCAGCTTTGGCGGCAGTAGTAACCGCTTGGCCTATGCCTGGATCGACGGTTCGGATCGTGGCAATGGTGTCGTGCGCTTCGATCGGCAGGCAATCCCCCGGCCATTGTTGGAAGCCATCACGATGACAACCGAGATTGCAGGGCATGCTGGCGTCCGGGCTGCCTGAAAACGTCGCCGACGAGGAACCGCTCGCTCGGTTCCTCACATCGGACAGCCAATTCAACCGTCAGATGGCTAAGCCCGCGGCTTTCATGCCAAGCCCAAACGATGGCAACACTTCAGTATTCAGACAATCTCCAGAGCCAGTGCAGGCGCTGTGGGATACCGCGGATCGCGAACTGGGTACCGTGCGGCGTGTCAGGGCAGCAGCACTGCTGACTGCGGCCGATGTGAGGCAAGCCCGACTGGAAGTCATCGCCTCGGAGCCGCCCTCTCGCCACGCCAACATCACGCGCTGGCCGGAAGTAGCCAACGACACCGAAGCTACGAAAGCGCAGTGCAAGGAACTTGCACTGGTTCTTGTTCAGGTCGCAACCCTTTGTCGCCGATGAACTTCCGTATCGCCGACACGTTCACCGCCAGCCTCGCACGACTGACCGGCGACGAGCAGAAGGCTGCCAAGACGACTGCCTTCGATCTGCAAGTCGACCCCACCAGCCCGGGCTTGAG
>JAJZUN010000538.1 GCA_021848555.1 Pseudomonadota bacterium
GCGACGAGAAATCGAAGAACAGGGTGATCGGCGATACGGGCATCGTGGTCTCCTCGGTTGTTGTGGTTTCGTGGCCGCGCCGGCCGGCTACAGCGCGCGCGCGATCAGGATCTTCTGCACGTCGCTGGTGCCTTCGTAGATCTGGCAGACCCGGGAGTCGCGCCAGATGCGTTCGACCGGGAAATCCTCCACATAGCCGTATCCGCCGTGGATCTGCATCGCGTCGCTGCACACCCGCT
This sequence comes from Pseudomonadota bacterium, assembly GCA_021848555.1. Next base: position 240 of record JAJZUN010000538.1, read on the forward strand.
CGGCCATTTCGCTGGCGTTGAGCTTGGCCATCGCGGCTTCGGTCAGGCACGGGCGGCCGGCGTCCTTCAGGCTTGCCGCGTGCCACAGCAGCTGGCGCGCGGCCTCGATGCGGGTGGCCATTTCGGCCAAGCGGAACTGCACCGCCTGGTGCTCGAAAATCGGCCGCCCGAACGAACTGCGATCGTGCGCGTAGCGCTGCGCGGCGTCGAACGCGGCGCGCGCCATGCCCACCGCTTGCGCGGCGATGCAGATGCGCCCGCCCTCCAGATTGGACAGCGCGATGCGGTAGCCCGCGCCCTCGGCGCCCAGCAGATTGGATGCCGGCACGCGGCAGTTCTCGAACGCGATCTGCGCCGTGTCGGAGGCATGCTGGCCGAGTTTCTCCTCGATGTGGGTGACCACATAGCCGGGGGCGTCGGTCGGGACGATCAAGGTGCTGATGCCTTTCTTGCCGGCAGCCTTGTCCGTGACGGCGAACACGACCGCGACATCGGCATTCTTGCCCGTGGTGATGAACTGCTTCACGCCGTTGAGGACATAGTGATCGCGCTGGCGCTCCGCCCGCGTGGTGATCGCGCTGGCGTCGGATCCGGTATGCGGTTCGGTCAGGCAGAAACAGCCCAGCATCCTGCCCTGGGCCAGCGGCTTGAGGAAGTCGCCTTTTTGCGCGTCGTTCGCATAGCCGTTGAAAATATTGCACACCAGAGTCTGTACGCTGAGTATGGTCGAGGTCGCGCCGTCGCCGGCGGCGATCTCTTCCAGGGCCAGCGCGAGCGATACGTAATCGAGTTCGGCGCCCCCCCATTTTTCCGGAATGGTCACGCCGAACAAGCCCATCGCCGCCATTTCGTTCAGCGCCTCCCGCGGGAAGAAGCATTCCCGATCCCAGCGCGCGGCATTGGGGGCGAGGCGTTCGGCGGCGAAGGCGCGCACCGAATCGCGGATCATTCTCTGTTCCTGGCTGAGGATCATGGGCGGCCTTGGTTCGTCGTTTCGGCTCAGGCCAGTTCGATTGCCATCGCGGTGGCTTCGCCGCCGCCTATGCACAGGCTGGCGACGCCGCGCTTGCCGCCGGTCTTGCGCAAAGCGCCGATCAGCGTGACCAGAATACGCGCGCCGGAGGCGCCGATCGGGTGGCCCAGGGCGCAGGCGCCGCCGTGGATGTTGACCTTCTCGTGCGGCAAGCCGTGCTCTTTCATCGCCGCCATGGTCACGACGGCGAAGGCTTCGTTGATTTCGAACAGATCCACCTTCCCTGAGTTCCAGCCGGTCTTGTCGTAGAGCTTCCTGATTGCGCCCACCGGGGCGGTGGTGAACCAGCCCGGTTCCTGCGCATGGGTGCTGTGGCCGATCACGGTGGCCAGGGGAGCGAGCCCGAGTTTCTCCGCCATCGAGCGGCGCATCATCACCAGCGCCGCGCCGCCGTCCGAGATCGAACTCGAATTGGCCGCGGTGATGCTGCCGTCCTTCTTGAACGCCGGCTTGAGTGCGGGAATCTTGTCGAAATTGGCTTTGAACGGCGACTCGTCCATGTCCATGAAGCGCTCGTCCTTGCCCGATTTGATCGCCATCGGCGTCATCTCCCAGGCGAAACAGCCGTTCTTGTTCGCGCTTTGAGCGCGCTCGAGCGAGGCGACCGCGAACTTGTCCTGCTCCGCGCGCGTGAAATTGTACTTGGCGGCGCAATCCTCGGCGAAGCTGCCCATCAGCCGGCCTTTGTCGTAAGCGTCTTCCAGGCCGTCGTAGAACATATGGTCGAGCAGCTGGCCGTGGCCGAGGCGGTAGCCGCCGCGCGCTTTCGTGAGCAGATAGGGCGCGTTGCTCATGGACTCCATGCCGCCTGCGACCATGATGTCGTTCGTGCCCGCGACGAGCAGGTCGTGCGCCAGCATCGCCGCCTTCATGGCCGAGCCGCACATCTTGTTGACGGTGGTGCAGCCGGTGGCGAGCGGCAGGCCCGCGCCCAGCGATGCCTGGCGCGCGGGGGCCTGGCCCTGGCCCGCGGGCAGCACGCAGCCCATGATGACTTCTTCCACCTGCTCGGGTTTGATTTTGGCGCGCTCCACCGCGGCGCGGATCGCGGCGGCGCCCAGCTCGGAGGCGGTGAAATTCTTCAGCTCACCCTGGAAAGCACCCATGGGTGTACGTACGGCAGAAACAATAACGACTGGATCGTTCATGGCGGTTCCTTACTCAGAATAATCAATTACGGATGATGACGGTTGCCGCGCGCTGCCTCACTTGCGAGGCTGATGCGGCTCGCGCTGGGCGGTCGGCGCGCCGCTGTCTTTCCACGCGCGATAGCCGCCTTCGAGATGGCATACGCGCGGCAGGCCCATCTCCTCGAGGGCGGCGGCGGCCAGCGCCGAGCGCCAGGCGGACTGGCAATAGAGCACGAGCTCCTTGCCCGAACCGAACACGTCCTTGTAATAGGGGCTTTCCGGGTCGACCCAGAATTCGAGCATGCCGCGCGGTGCGTGGATGGCACCCGGGATCAAGCCCTCGCGCTCCAGCTCGCGCACGTCGCGCAGATCCACGAAAACGACATCGTCGCTGCCGTGCCTGGCCCGCGCCTCCGCCAGCGACAGCGTTCGGATCTTTGCACCCGCTTCCGCGAGCAGTTGTTTGTAGCCTTTCTTAAGACTCATGCCTTTCTCCTTGATCGTTTGGTTCAGCGGGTCTCGCCGAACAGCTCCCGGCCGATCAGCATACGGCGGATTTCCGAGGTGCCGGCGCCGATCTCGTACAGTTTTGCGTCGCGCCACAGGCGTCCGGTCGGCGTCTCGCTGATATAGCCCATGCCGCCCAGCGCCTGGATCGCCTCGCCCGCCATCCAGGTGGCTTTTTCGGCGGCATAGAGTATGGCGCCGGCTGCATCCTTGCGCGCGCCGGTTCCCTTGAGCTTGCCGCGGTCCAGGGCCTTGCCCACGGCGTAGACGTAGGCGCGGCAGGCGTTCATGGTGGTGTACATATCGGCGAGCTTGCCCTGCATCAGCTGGAATTCGCCGATAGCCTGGCCGAACTGTTTGCGCTCATGCACATAGGGAATGACCACGTCCATGCAGGCGGCCATGATCCCGAGCGGGCCGCCGGAGAGCACCGCGCGCTCGTAATCCAGGCCGCTCATCAGCACGTTCACGCCGCGGCCCAT
>JAJZUN010000539.1 GCA_021848555.1 Pseudomonadota bacterium
ATTGCAGAACGAACTGAAACTCAAGCGCCTGCAGCTGCGGCGCATCGATGCCGAACTGGGCGGTACGCCCTGGCGGCGGCTCGCGGACGATCCTCCCGAACTGTTCTCCCAAGTCGAGGCGCAGCTCAATGCGCACCGCCAGGCTCATCTGGGCGGACTCGAAGTCGAGCGGGCTGTCCTGCTCAAAGCGGAACAGGACCTCAGAAGCGCGCAGGAGGTTGAGGCCAAACTGCAGAAGACCATTCCTTTATTTGTGCAACAGGAAGCGGCTTACGATCAGCTCGTGAAAGACGGATTTGCCGGCAAGCTGATGCACCTTGAAAAACAGCGCGACCGAATCGAGAAAGAGCAGGATCTGCGCGCACAGCAGTTCAACATCGCCAGCCTCAAGGCGACGATCGGCCAGGTCAATAAGCGCATCGCGCAGATCACCTCGAGCTACCACCAGCAACTGCAGAACGAAAGAATCGACACCGAGGCGCAGTATCACAAGCTGCGCCAGGAATGGGAAAAACAAGCGCGTCGTCACGCCTTGCTCGAGCTCAAGGCGCCGCAGGACGGGATCGTCAAAGACCTGGCCACGCACACACTTGGCAGCGTGGTTGCGCCCGGCACGGTGGTCATGACGCTGGTGCCCGCCGGCGACGGGATGCTGGCCGAAGTGTGGGTCACGCATTTGGATGCAGGCCTCGTGCAGGCGGGGCAGGCAGCGCGACTGAAGCTTACCGCCTATCCGTTCCAGCAATACGGAATGCTAAGCGGCCGCGTCAAGCACATCAGTCCCGACGCGAGCGAGCCGGCCGAACAGCGAAACGCGAAGAATGCCGGCATCCAGGATCAGCCCGCCTCGAACTTCCGCGCCCTGATCGCGTTGCCCGAGCCCTACCTCGAAGCCCAGGGAAAGCGCTATCGGCTGTCTCCGGGCATGCAGGTCAGCGCCGAAATCAATCTCGGCACGCGCACCGTGCTGCAATACCTGCTTTCGCCGGTACAGAAAACCCTGCACGAAGCCGGGCGCGAAATGTAGGAGCAATTCACTATTGACCGTTATTCCGAGGCCGATGGCCGAGGAATCTGCTTCTTGATTGAGCCTTGACGCCTTAACGTCATAACGTCATAATCGCATTCATGGATACGCAAAAACGCGCGACAGTTTATTTCGAGGCCGATGTGCACCGTGCCCTCAGGCTCAGGGCTGCGGCCATGGATCGCTCCATCTCGGATATGGTCAATGACGCAGTAAAATCCGCTTTGGCCGAAGACGCCGAGGATCTGGCGGCGTTTGCCGATAGAAAGAATGATCGCAGCCTGTCCTTTGACACGTTCGTCCAAGGTCTGAAGCGGCGTGGCCGAATATAGAATTTTGATCAAATCCTCGGCCGCAAAGGAGATTAATGCGGTCGACGCCAAGACGGATCGCCAGCGCATCATTGCGCGCATTCGGGCGCTGGCCCGGGAGCCGCGTGCGCAGGGAAGCGAAAAGCTCGCGGGATATGCAGATCGCTACCGTGTGCGGCAGGGCCGGTTTCGGATCATCTACCTGATCGATGACCAACGCAGCGAAGTGACTATCTTCAAGGTCGGACACAGAAAGGATGTGTATCGATAGCTCTCATGGTAATTTGTTCAACCGAAGCCCCAATGTTCGCTAGAATCCAACCGTCTCCAACTCCGGCCGCTGCCCATGCCCACCAGTCCCTACGCTGAAAAAACCGTATTAGTCACCGGCGGCACCGGCTCGTTCGGCAATTTCGTCGTGCGCCGGCTGCTCGAGGCGGGCGCGCGCGAGGTGCGCGTGCTCTCGCGCGACGAGAAGAAGCAATACGACATGCGCGTGTTCTACCGGCAGCGCCCGGACCTCGCTTTCATCATCGGCGACGTGCGCAGCCCGGCGCAGCTCGATGAGGCGATGAGCGGCGCGCACATCGTGTTCCACGCCGCGGCGCTGAAGCAGGTGCCGACCTGCGAGCAGCATCCGATGGAAGCGGTGCGCACGAACGTGCTCGGCGCGAATAACCTGATCGAGGCGGCGATGCGCCACCGGCTCGAAGCCTTCGTCATGATCAGCACCGACAAGGCGGTGAAGCCGGTCAACGTGATGGGCATGACCAAGGCGCTGCAGGAGCGCCTCGTGATCAAGGCCAACCAGTCGCGCGCCAATCACGGCACGCGCTTCGCCGCGGTGCGCTACGGCAACGTGCTGCGCTCGCGCGGCTCGGTGATCCCGCATTTTCGGCGCCAGCTGCAGTTGAACCAGCAGATCACCATCACCGACGAGCGCATGACGCGCTTCCTGCTCACGCTCAACGACGCCATAGATCTCGTGCTCTACGCCGCCGAGCACGCCGAGGGCGGCGAAATCTTCGTGCGCAAGGCGCCGGCCGCACGCGTGACCGATATGGCCGCGGTGCTGTGCGCCGCCGCCGGCAAAACGCTCGACTACAAGATCATCGGCATGCTGCCGGGCGAGAAGCTGGCGGAAATCCTGGTGTCCGAAGAAGAACTGCTACGGGTGGAAGCGCAGGGCGACTATTACAAGATCCTGCCCTGGTGGGACAAGCGCACGCCGCACCAACTCGAGCGCGAATACAGCTCGGACGAGCACCTCATCGGCAACGCGGCCATCGCCGAACTGATCGAGCGCGCCGACCGCGAATTCGAAGCGCTGGAGATCGCCGGCGGCGAATTCGCCAAGTTCTAAGTTCTCCCTCGCCCAGCAATCGACAAGCGCGGAAGATTTTCTCCCTCGCCCCGCTTGCGGGGAGAGGGCCGGGGTGAGGGGTGAGGCGTGAAAAATTTTGCGCGAAAGCTCCGAAAATCATCAACCGATGCAGAAGTACGGCTGTGGTTGTACCTGAAAAACCGCAATCTCGGCGGTTTCAAATTTCGGAGACAGCACGCGATTCCACCTTACGTCGCTGATTTTGTCTGCCTTGAGGAAAAGCTGATAGTGGAACTCGATGGTGGGCAACACGCCGAGAGGACTGCACGCGATGCAGAGAGAACAGCGTATCTTGAAGCGAGAGGTTTTCGGGTAATTCGCTTCTGGGACGACGAAACGCTGAAACAAACCGATCGTGTTCTAGAAGAAATTCTGCGTCAACTGCTTTCCCCTCACCCCAGCCCTCTCCCCGCAAGCGGGGCGAGGGAGTGATTGAATTGTGCTTCTCTCAAAATGCGGGGTAAGGGAACGCCCCACATAAGCAGGAAAGTAGGCTCAACGAATATTTCGGGAGAACACGCTGGCCCTACGCCAGCAACGTCATCCCCGCCTTGGCGGCGGTTTTGTCGAACGTGATCACGACAGTGTGAATCACCAGCTGCCGGATGCTCAGAATCGGTCGCGCCGATCCGCAGTCCGTTTGCGGATGGCCGCATGCATGTCG
>JAJZUN010000540.1 GCA_021848555.1 Pseudomonadota bacterium
TCTGGCGAAGCTACAACCCTACCCGTTCGAACGTCTGCGTCTGCTGTTCCAGGACACGCGCCCGGAACCGCGCTATTCCGCAATCAATCTCGGCATAGGCGAACCGAAACACCCGACACCGGAATTCATCCGGCAGGAGCTGGTGCAAAATCTCTCCGGCCTCGCAAGTTACCCGGCTACGGCCGGCACGCCCGCCTTGCGCGAGGCGATTGCAGCCTGGGCCCGGCGGCGCTACCAGCTCACTGCACTCGATGCCACGACCCAGGTACTACCGGTCAACGGCTCGCGCGAAGCGCTGTTCGCGCTGGCGCAGACGGTGGTCGACCCGGGTCGCGGCGACGCGCTGGTCATCTGCCCCAATCCGTTCTACCAGATCTACGAAGGCGCGGCCTTGCTTGCCGGCGCGAGTCCCTACTACGTCAATGCCTTGCCCGAGCAGGGTTTCACGGTCGACTATGCCGGCGTGGCCGCCGAGGTGCTTGCCCGCACGCAGCTGGTCTACGCCTGCTCCCCGGGCAATCCCACCGGCAAGGTCATGGATCTGGCGCAGTGGCGCAGCCTGTTCGAGTTGTCCGATCGCTACGGCTTCGTCATCGCTTCCGACGAGTGCTACTCGGAAATCTATCTGGACGAAGCCAAGCCGCCGCTGGGGGCGCTGGCCGCGGCGCAGGCGCTCGGGCGCAACGACTATTCGCGCCTGATCATGTTTTCCAGCCTGTCCAAGCGCTCCAACGTGCCTGGCATGCGCACCGGCTTTGTCGCCGGCGACGCCGAACTGATCCGCGCGTTTCTGCTTTATCGCACCTATCACGGCAGCGCCATGGGCCTGCCGGTGCAGGCGGCGAGCATAGCGGCCTGGAACGATGAAGCGCATGTGGTGGAAAACCGGCGCCTGTATGCCGAAAAGTTCAAGGCCGTGCTGCCGCTGCTGCAGGCGCCGCTGGTGAGCAGCGTGCCCGACGGCGGCTTTTACTTTTGGAGCCAGACCCCGATAGACGACGAACAGTTCGCCGCCGCGCTGTACGGCGAATATAATGTGACGGTGCTCCCGGGCAGCTATCTCGCGCGAAACGCGCACGGCCGCAATCCGGGCAGCAACTATGTGCGCATGGCGCTGGTGGCACCGCTGGCCGAATGCGTGGAGGCGGCCGAACGCATCAATCAGTTCGTAAGAAAACTCTGAAGGCCGTTGCGGCATGGCCGCAGCGGACCTGAGGTAATCGTGAACCCTAAATTTGGAAAGCACATGCAACAACTGCAACAGACGATCGAGCTGGCTTTCGACCAACGCACCGAGCTGAGCCCCGCCTCGGTCGACCCGAAAATCCGCGATTCGGTCGAACAAGCGATCGCTGCACTCGACGCCGGCCGCCTGCGCGTGGCCGAGAAAATCAACGGCCAGTGGGTGACGCATCAGTGGCTGAAGAAGGCGGTACTGTTGTCGTTCAGGCTGAACGACAATCGGATCATGCCTGGGGCCTCGACCCAGTATTACGACAAGGTGCCGACCAAGTTCGCCAACTGCAGCAGCGAGCAGTTCGCCGCCGGCGGGTTTCGCGTGGTGCCGCCCGCGGTCGCACGCCGCGGCTGCTTTATCGGCAGGAACGTGGTGCTGATGCCCTCCTACGTCAATATCGGCGCCTATGTCGACGAAGGCACCATGGTCGACACCTGGGCCACGGTCGGCTCCTGCGCCCAGATCGGCAGGAACGTGCACCTGTCCGGCGGCGTCGGCATCGGCGGGGTGCTGGAACCGCTGCAGGCGAATCCGACCATCATCGAGGACAACTGTTTCATCGGCGCGCGCTCCGAGATCGTCGAAGGCGTGATCGTGGAGGAGAACTGCGTGGTGTCCATGGGCGTATTCATCGGCCAGAGCACCAAGATTTACAACCGCGAAACCGGCGAGGTGCTTTACGGGCGGGTACCCGCGGGCTCGGTCGTGGTGTCCGGCAGTCTGCCCGCAGCCGACGGAAAATACAGTCTGTACTGCGCGGTCATCGTCAAGCGCGTGGATGCCAAGACCCGCGCCAAGACCAGCATCAACGAATTGCTTCGCGGCGACTAGGGTGTGAAAATTGACCGGCCGCCCGCGCGAATTCCGGATGCGGGCGGCAAACGGGAGATAAGACAATGTCTGCGATGAAGCGTCTGTTCCAGCTGATGGCGGAGAAAAAAGCTTCCGACATCTTCCTTTCGGTCGGCTCGCCCATCAACATCAAGATCAACGGCACTGCGATGCCGATCAACCAGCAGGTCATGGACGCACCCAGCATCATCAATTTGCTGTACGAAGTGCTCAGCGACAAGCAGAAAAAGGAATTCGAGGACACGCTCGAACTCAACACCGCCTTTCCCATGCCCGGAATCGGCAGCTTTCGCATCAGCGCGTTTCGCCAGAAAACCACGCCGGCCGTGGTGGTGCGCTACATCCCGGGCGAGGTGCCCAACATCGACACCCTGGGCGTGCCGCCGGTGCTGAAAGAAGTGATCATGGAAAAGCGCGGCCTGATATTGATGGTGGGCGCGACGGGCTCCGGCAAATCGACCACGCTTGCCGCCATGCTCGATCTGCGCAACGGCGCCAAATCCGGCCACATCCTGACGCTGGAAGATCCGGTGGAATTCATATTCACCAACAAGAAATGCATCGTCAACCAGCGCGAGGTCGGCACCGACACCCTGGATTTCAAGATCGCGCTGAAAAACGCGCTGCGCCAGGCGCCCGATTGCATCCTGATCGGCGAAATCCGCGACAAGGACACCATGGCCGCGGCCATCGCCTACGCCCAATCCGGCCATTTGTGCCTGGCGACCCTGCACGCCAACAACAGCTACCATGCGATGAACCGCATCATCAGTTTCTATCCGCTGGAAAACCGGCCGTCGCTGCTGCAGGATCTGGCGGCGACGCTCAAGGCGGTGATCTCGCAGCGCCTGATCAAGAACCTCAAGGGCGGTCGCTCGGCCGCGGTGGAGGTGCTGCTCAACACGCGTTACACCGCCGAACTGATCGACAAAGGCGAAATCAGCGAAATCAAGGACGCGATGGAAAAGAGCATGACGCCCGGCTCGCAGACGTTCGAGCAGTCGCTGTTCAAGATGTACAAAGACGGCCTGATCAGCAAGGAAGAAGCGCTGGGCAATGCCGATTCGGCCACCAACCTGATGTGGCTGATGAACCAGTCCGAGGGCGCCGGAGGCGCAGCGACGGCTGCTGGCGCGCAGAAGAAACCCGAGGCGGCGCCCGACCTGGAGAAGACCGGCTCGTTTGCCGAATTCAAAGTGGTCATCGACGAGCAGACCCACTAAGTGAACTCGGCCACCCTGGAACTCGCGCAGCAGCTGATCAGCCGGCGCTCGGTCACGCCGGAAGATGCCGGC